>JBIOXP010000598.1:0-5908 GCA_044869705.1 Binatia bacterium
CCCCCTCGCCTTCCAGGCGAAGCACGGTTTGTTATTCTGGACGTGCCGAAGAATCTCTCTTTCTTTGGGGTCGAGATCCTTCGCTTGGGCTCAGGATGACCCTCTCCACGTGCGAGCTGGGTGCTTAGGATGAAAGGTCGACTTCTAACGACTTGTTGATGAACCTCCCGGCTTGGAGCCGGGAGAGGGTCAGTTGCCCCTGAAGGAATAGACTATGGTTTCGAATTACAAATTCAGTCTACGATGTTTTTTGAGCGAACGGAAAACTCTATCACGCCGCAACACGACCTTGACAAGGATCGTTGTCTTCACTAATGCTTGCGCCAGTTGTTATAAGCTTCTGATGCGCGGATTTGCCCCTATTGAGATCAGCTCCTGATTAACCACTCGTTTCATCCCCAGCTCTCTCAAGGGGCAACTCAGTTCGAGCTCGGATTGCCCAGTGAGCCAGGAGGGCGCATATGCAGCCACGCACAGGTTTAGCGGTCGCTATTCTGTCGTTTTTCATCCTCGTCGCTGCAAGTTGCAAAGATGGCGGTGATGCCAACCAAGCGACCAAAGCCAACGAATTGCAAGGCTCTATAGCCGGTCCCATTGACAGGGGCGCCCCCGGGAACCCTCGTGGTCCGACGGATCCCTCGCGTTAATACGGAACGCGCGCTTTCGGCTACGGGTCGGGGCGCGGTGGCGACAGTTCGATTTTAGCATTCATCATGATCTTCGTGCCTTTAAGAGTTTGTTAATATTTCCTGTCTTTCTTGAACCGTTTGCGTGTGCCATATATCTTCAGAGCTGTGAACGATCACACCTTTGCGGCGCGGCAGACGGATCTTCTACATAGCCGCTACCAGGCGCTCTTGAAGATTTCGGAGGCGATTGCCTCCCATCGTGAGCTCGATCAGCTTTTTCGCGATTTGGCGCCGCGGCTCCACGATGTGGTGGAGTTCGATTTTGCCAATCTGATCTTGTACGAGCCGAACCAGAAGAGCATGAGATCTCATGTGCTCGAGACGCCCGACACCGCTTACGCGTGTCCTCCGGGCGAATGTCCGATGGAAACTGTCGGCGGCTGGGTGCGCGACACGCAAAATCCCTGGATTCTTTCCGACGTTGGGCACGATAACCAGTTTCCCAACGTCGCGGAGTGGCTCCATGATCATGGCGTCCTCTCCGTTTGTGTCGTTCCGGTTACGACAGCGTTAACGAAACTGGGTGCGTTGGCCTTTGGGAGCCGGATGGCCGCGGCGTATTCGGAGATTGATGTGATTTTCCTGCAGCAAGTGGCGCGACAGGTCGCAGTTGCGGTGGATAATGCGCTCAATTTTGAGCAGGCGCAATTTGGCCAGCAACAGCTTCAGAACGAACGCGACCGTCTGGGATTGCTGCTCGAGATTACGAACACGATCGTTTCCTCGCTCGATTTACACGAGCTGCTGAATGCCGTCTCGGCATCGCTGAAGAGACTTGTCCCACACGAGTACGCCAGCCTGTCGCTTTACGATCGGGAAACTCAGCGCCTGCAGATTCACGCCCTGGATTTTCCGGTGAGTAAGGGGCTTCTCAAGGAAGGTCTTTGGGTTCCGGTTGAGGGCTCCCCGACGGGCAGGGCGATCATGAGCGGCAAACCGACTCTCATCAGCCGCGCCGAGATCGCGCAATTCGGCTCTGACATTGCGCGCCGGATCCTTGACGAAGGCCTTAAGTCGGCCTACTGCCTGCCGCTCATCTCCCATGGCCGAGCACTCGGCACCCTGGTGGTGGCGAGTCTTCGGGAAGAACATTTCCCCGAAAGAGATGCGGAGCTGCTCCGGCATATCGCCAATCAAGTCGCCATTGCAGTTGAGAACGCGCTCGCCTTCCGCAGGATGGCGGACCGGGCGCAGACGCTGCGCGAGGAGAAACTTTACCTGCAGGACGAGATTCGCACGGAGTACAACTTCGAGGAGATCATCGGTGACAGCACTGCCCTGCGGCGCATTTTAGATCAACTGCAAACCGTCGCGCCGACGGACTCTACCATTCTTATCTTGGGCGAGACGGGCACCGGCAAGGAGTTGATTGCGCGCGCAATTCATCATCTCAGCGCCAGGCGCGAGAGAACTCTCGTGAAAGTAAACTGCGCGGCCATTCCGACCGGCCTTTTAGAAAGCGAACTGTTCGGGCACGAAAAAGGCGCGTTTACCGGCGCTATCGCCCAGCGCATCGGCAGATTCGAGCTGGCGCACCGAGGGACCATTTTTCTCGATGAGGTTGGCGACATACCGCTGGAGCTTCAGCCCAAACTTCTGCGGGTTTTGCAGGAGCAGGAGTTCGAGCGCCTGGGCAGTGTGCGAACCACTCGCGTCGATGTCCGAGTGGTGGCGGCGACGAATGTGGATCTGGCGCAAAAAGTTGCCGCGAACCAGTTTAGAAGCGATCTCTATTATCGCTTGAACGTCTTCCCGATCACGATCCCGCCGCTGCGCGACCGCAAAGAGGATATTCCAGTGCTGGTGCGATATTTTGCCCAGAAATATGCGCGCCGCATGAAGAAACCCATTGAGGCTATCCCGATGAAAGCGATGGCTGCGCTCACCGACTATCACTGGCCGGGAAACGTTCGCGAGCTCGAAAACTTCATTGAGCGCAGCGTTATTTTGTCGCACGCGGCCGAGCTTCAGATTCCCTTGGGTGAGTTGAGGGGACGATCGAAAATTCCCGTAACAGTTCCATTGCAGCCTTCCGATGACATCGCGACCTTGGAGCATGCGGAGCGAGAACATATCATTCGCGCTTTGAGAGAAGCCGAATGGACCGTCGGCGGTCCAAAAGGCGCTGCTACGAGGCTGGGAATGAAGCGGACGACATTGCAATCGCGGATCAAGAAACTCGGAATCGCTCGTCCGAATTAAGTGGTTCTTTTGACCGTCTAAAAGCTCGACGGATCGCCCGATTTAGCTCCTTAGTCCCAATCCCGCTGCATTCTTCCAACACGCGACTACATTTCGGCGCGCGCCGATAATTCGGCACGCGTTTCAGTGGAAAATCGTCAGAAAGAAAGAGTGCGTTGCCGCAACGCGCTGGATTTTCACGTTTGTATTTTAATGATCGAGGCAGCTTGGATTGGCATACGCGTTGCCATCTGTTGAGTTTGTACTCGGAACAGGTGGTGAATGCACATGAAGATCGAACTGTCTTTCTTAGCGGCTTTGCTTATGAGTGCGAGTCACGTGGTTTCTCGTATGCAGATCTATGGGATTGAACAGGCGCTGCTTTCAGCGGCGTTTGAATACGGGATCGTGAGAGCAAAGCGAATCTCGGCGTACTGCCTCGCTAAATTTGTCCGAGGGCAGGATCTTGGGTGCGTTGCTCGTCTACGATGATCCGAAAACCAAAAGACCCGAGGATTATTTCGAGTTTTACGATCATGAGACCAACCTGCTCGCTATTGGTTAGTTTGACCGGTACGGCATCCAAAGAATAGCGATTGGCCGCGGTTTGTTCGACGGCGGCTCGAAGCTGCAAGGTTTGTTTGTAACTGTCTCGAACGGAGACGCGCTGTAAGATGCCCCGGTATGTTGAGGATCACTGTTCGCGTTGACCCGACGGAAACCGTTCTGGAGCTGGAGGGAAAGCTTGCCGGGCTCTGGACCGAGGAACTCCAGCGGTGCTGGGAAGAATGGCTGGTTGAGAAGCGGCCGGTCAGGGTAGTGTTAAAAGCCGTGAGCTTCATTGACGGAGCCGGGAAGATGCTTCTGGCCAGAATGCATCGAACCGGGACGACTTTGGATGGGGAGGGATGCATGACAAGAGCGATTATCGAGGCAATCATCGCAGGAGAAAAGACATGAGTACGGCATTAGCGGAAAAAACCACTACTTCCTTTCATGCTGGCCATCGGGGTGCGGGCGCAGACGAAGCCGTCGGGTCACTGTTCCAGCCCGACTCGCTTTTGCTCGAACAGTATCTCGAGACAACGCGCAGAAAAGTTGTGCTGCAGCCCGAAAAGAGGCTCATGTTAGCGATTCTGAAAGATGCCGTGAGCACCTTCCAGGCAGATTTGTTCGCCGACAACGCCAAGAGCAGTCGCCGTTTTGAGCAAGCGAAGGATTGGATCAGTGAAACCGACGGCGACTGGGTTTTTTCTTTTCAAAACATCTGTGAACATCTCGGTCTGAATCCCGCGTATGTCCGGAACGGTTTATTGCGTTGGATGGAAAAGAAACTGGCAAAGCGGCAATTAGACGCTCGTGTTTCGCGTAAGATAGTCCGATAAGGCTTCTTGCGAGAAGGAGGTCATCATGAACGAGAACCAGAGGCATTTCAGCAGTTCGCCGAAGAACAAAACCGCTGCCGCACTGGGCAAATCGTCGCGGGATTTTTCACTTCTGCCATTACTTTTGGATAGTCAGAACATCTCTTTCGCAGTCTGGCGTGCTCTCAGGGAGAATCGCGTCAATGACGCCGCAGTCATTCTCTTGCAGGATTACGGCTTGAGCTGTGTCGAGGCCGGCGATTTGTTGAATGTTACCGCCTGCTGAACGCGCAAAGAAGTTTGCTGGAGAAGGTCGAGCGTTATTCTGCCTGCTTCGAAATCTTTGCTCGAGCAACCGATCGAAGATCAGAGCTGCTCCTTAATCGGAAAGGCAAACATTTCCATCACGCGCTCATACAGGCTCCGCGACTGCCACCTCTCATAGGTGATCCGCTCCGCATACTTGAGATCATCGGCAAAAATCTGCTCCAAGCGCTGGGCAATGCCGCGGTCGTAAACGGTCAAGTTAATTTCCTGGTTCAGAGCGAAAGACCGGTTGTCGAAGTTCGTGCTGCCGATGGTGGCCCAAACACCATCGACGACAATGGTTTTCGCATGTAGAAGCGAAGCCTTGTATTCATAAATGGTGATGCCTCCGAGAAGCAGCGGGCCATAGTGGCTACGGCTTGCCGTGTAAGTAAGTTGGCTGTCAATTTTGCCGGGTAATAAGATATCGACCCGTACCCCTCGACCGGCGGCTTTCACCAACGCTTCCGTCATGACATCGTCCGGAATAAAGTACGGGTTTGTGATGAAAATCGATTTTTTTGCCGAATTGATCGAGAGCAGAAACAGCATGTAGTTTTGAAAGCTGCCGCCCGTCGGCGAGCTCTTGACGATTTGTCCCGTGACATTGGCCACCGTTTCGAGACGCGGGAAATAGTCTTCGCCGCCGATCGCGATGCCGGTGGTTTCGAGCCAACTCTCGGCAAACGCCGCCTGAAGAAACCTGACGAGGGGCCCTTCGATGCGCGCATTGGTATCGCGCCAATGATCGGGGGTTCGCCCATCGCCGGTCCACGCATCGCTGATGCCATAACCGCCCGTAAAGCCGATTCGGCCATCGATTACTAATACGCGTCTATGGCTGCGGTAATTGTACCGAAGAAGTTTCCATGGAAAGACGATCCCCGCGGCATCGATTCGGCGGAAGAATTCCACCTCACAGCCGCCCTGTTTCATGATATCGAGGATGTCCGACGGTGCGCTGCCTGAGCCATGATCGTCCAAGAGTATATTCACCTTGACACCGGCACGACCACGCTCGGCGAAGGCCTGCGCCAGTTCGCGAGCTATAGAACCGCCTTCATAGAGATATTGGGCGAACGTAATGCTAGACTTGGCAGCTCGAATATCTCGCAGCATGGTCGGAAACGTTTCATCACCGTTGAGTAAAACCGCAATTCTATTTCCACCAACAATAGGCGCGTCGGTGTGAGCTTCGATCGTGCGAAAAAAACTCGGTTCGCCGACCACGATCCCCGGAACTTCGCGTACCGCCAGGACCTTGGCGCACCCTACGGTAAGAATTATTGCCATCAACCAAACTGATCGTCTCATGGGTATTCTCTTGACCGATTCACGCGCTTGAGGAGTATATAGAAAAGGTGGGAC
>JBIOXP010000599.1:0-5452 GCA_044869705.1 Binatia bacterium
TGTTCCCCAACGGCCCGGGCGGAACTTTCTTTTACGATGACGCGGAGTTTGAGCTTGCCTGTGTGCGCGCTTACAACGATGCTTTGGCGGAGTTTCGGCAGACCAGCGAACGGTTCATTCCGCTCGCCGTGATTCCGTTTATGAGTCCGATCGACATCATCGTCGGGGAAGTCGAGCGGGCAGCACAAACAGGTCATCTCGGCATCAACATGTTGGCCGATCCGAGCGTGGCGGTGAAGGGATTGAAAAATCTCGGCGATTCTTACTGGGAACCGCTCTGGGCGGTTTGTCAGGAACTCGGCATCGGCGTGCATCTCCACGCCTCCGCAGGTCTTGCGGGCAAGCTTTCGTTGCCGCGATGGCAAGGACACAGCACACGGCAGGCGCATTGTGTCTCGACGTTGCGCAACTTCTGCACGGCCACTCAATTCGTGCCCTACCTGTTTTTCTCGGGCATGCTGGAAAGATTCCCGCGGCTCAACTGGATTTTTGCGGAAACTGGGCTGGGATGGGTAAGCTCGGTTTTGGAAGCGTGCGATGCGGAATGGGAAAAACGCCGTCTTTGGGCGGAAGGAATTGGCACGCGCCCGAGCGAATTGTTTCGGCGTCAGATCTACGTCGATTTCTGGTTCGAAACCGTGGGAGTCGAATTGCGCGATTGTATTGGCGTTGACAACATCCTGTGGGAATCGGACTTTCCGCACATTACATCCACTTATCCAAATTCCTGGAACGCCGTTGAGCATTCGTTGGCCGGCGTTTCTACTGCCGACCGCGAAAAAATGCTGTTCGGCAACGCGGCAAGGCTGTACCGATTGCACTAGCATTTAACTCGAAATGGAACTGAAGCACGGTTTAATCAGCGCGGATGATCACGTACAGGAGCATCCGGAGGTCTGGACCGCGCGTATGTCGCACGCGAAATGGGGCGACAGAATCCCGCATGTCGCACGCTTGGATGATGGCAGCGAGGAGTGGATAATCGAAGGCTGGCGTATCCCGTTAAAGGGAGTGGCCGTCGCCAATGCGGCGATGACGGATCGCGGGCAAGAGCCAAAGCGTTGGGACGCCGTGCCGCGGGCGGTCTTCAGTCCGGCGGAACGGCTGAAGGCGATGGATGCCGATGGGGTCGATTACTCGATTCTGTATCCAACGGTCAGCGGATTTGCTGGGCAAAATTTCGGTAACATTGTCGATCCTGATTTGGAACTCGCCTGTGTGCAGACGTACAACGATTGGCTGATCGAAGAATGGGCGGAAGTAAGCCCGCGTTTTGTGCCGCAGTGTATTGTTCCTATTTGGCCAATGGATCGTACCGTGGCCGAAATCAAGCGCGCGGTGAAAAAAGGGCACAAAGGGATAGTTTATCCAGCATCGCCGATGGAGCTTCGGCACGTGCCACACATCAACGACACCGCTTACGATCCGCTGTGGGCAATTTGCCAAGAACTCGGCGTGCCGCTTTGTTTCCATTCCGGTGGCTCGGCGAAAATTCAAATGCGACCCGGCGATGCATTCAAACCCAGTGTCGCAGCCGCATTCGGCGACGTGGTTCGTTCGGTCAGCTCGATCGCGGTCGTGGCTAATTTTCTCCTTGCGCGCGTGCTCGAGCGCTTCCCTCAACTGCGAGTGGTGTTTGCGGAAAGCTCGATTGGCTGGGGCGCCTATGAACTACAGTATGCCGATTATCAATCGGCTGCGGACGGTTTGCCCGCCGAGGGTTATCCTGTGAAACCATCGGAATTGTTCCAGCGGCAGTGTTACTTCACTTGCTGGTACGATCGCATGAGTCTTCGCGCACGCCGTTATCTCGGCAGTGCCAATATTTTGTGGTCGAGCCATTTTCCTCTAGCGACGTCGACCTGGCCCGAGACGAGCCGGCACTTGCAGAGCGCCTTGTCGGACGTGCCGGAGGATGAGAAAAGGCAGATACAGTGGGAGAACGCGGCGAAGTTGTACCGGCTCTGATAATTCTCTAGGGCAAAATCCGAAGCTCGAAAACCGAAATTCGAAACAAATCCAAATAATGAAAAAGCAAAAATTCAAAAACAAATAAGTCAGTTGCTCGGCATTTTGAGAATTTCTTTTTTTGTTTCGGATTTCGATATTCGGATTTATTAAGATCGTTGTTTTTTACTCAACTGGCAATGAAGTAAGGAGGTTCGAAATGCGGCCCAAAGTACGTCATGTGGCGGTGATGACGAAGAATCGCGACAGGATGGTGGAGTTCTATCAAAAAATTTTTGGCCTCGAACCCAAGCGCGGTTTCGGCGGAGCGATTTACATGTCCGACGGCGATGTCAACATCGCGCTGATTGAAGCCAAACGCGAGGACCAAAAGGAAGGCATCAACCACTTCGGTTTTGAAGTCGACGACCTCGAAGACATTAAGCGCCGACTGCAAGAAGCGGGTTTTAACTCCGAGATCGATTCGAAATCCGACAAGGACTCCGACCATAGAATCCAGGATCCCGACGGTCATTGGGTCGATATGGCGGTGCAGCGGCGGTGGCCGAAGTAGGAGGAAGTCGAAAAGACGTGAGGCGTAAGGAGTCGGGCGTGAGGAGTTCGGGCCGACGCGAAAAATGTGAGCACATGACTGCTGGATTTGCCTCATTGGTGAAACTCCTTCGATGGATGCCGCTGTTGGGTTTATCGTTTGCGATTGCGACGCCAGTCGCGGCCTATTCTCAGGACACTCAGACGCAGAAAATCTTCGAAGGGGCGCGCAAAGAAGGCGAAGTGGTTTGGTATACCACGATGAGCTCGGATCAGAGCAACGCTTTCATGGCGCGTTTTCAGCAGAAGTATCCGTTTCTCAAACCGTCCGTTACGCGCCTCGGCGGTAGCGCCTTGCTCAACCGAATTCTGACCGAAGCGAAAGCGGGTAAGAACTTTTTTGATGTAGCGCACGGAACCGGTGAGATTGTCCTGCCGCTTATGGAGATGGGTCTTTTGGCGCCTTATCTGTCGCCCGAGCGCAAAATGATTCCGGAGGACTTGAAGGACAAAAAAGGCTTCTGGACATCGGTTTACGTCAATTCAGTGGTGCTCGGGTACAACACGAATCTCGTCAAGGGGCAGCCGATTCCGCGCACGTATAACGATCTATTGCAGCCACGCTGGAAAGGCCGAAAAATATCCGTCGACGATACTTATGCCACGTTTCTTCAAGGGCTAATATCCGCCTGGGGTAAAGAGAAGGCGCTCGATTTTTTGAAAAAATTGGCTGAGCAGGAACCCGTGGTCATGCGCGGCAGCACGGTCCGCGTTCAACTCGCGGCGGCGGGCGAGTTTCCTCTGGTCATCGCTTACGCGAACATCATTCAATATCTCGCAGAAAAGGGCGCACCGGTCGATTGGGTGCCGCTGGAGCCGGCTGTGATCTCTGTGAATACGGTGATGGCGGGCGCCAAAGCGCTTCATCCCAACGCGGCGAAACTCTTTATCGACTTCGCGCTCTCCAAAGAGGGACAGGAAAAACTCTGGGATTTTCAGCGTATTCCCTCGCGCAGCGATGTAGAGCCGAAACCAGCGCGGCTTTTTCGGGGCTACAAGCGTTACGTGGTCCATCCCGAAGAGATGCAGAACCTCGACGAGACCGCTAAGCTCTATTCGCAGATTCTCAAAACGCGTTAAGTGCTTCGGTCTCGTTAATTACGCGATCTTCGCCAAAGCGGCTTGTCGAGCGTTGGAACGCTGTGTAGGGGCGCAGCACGCTGCGCCCGGAGCCCGGGAAATATTCCGGGTTCAGAGCCCAAGAGACCGAATTATCGCGTTGAATAGTTTTTTCAAAGAAATCGGAATCGGAGTTGTTATGGCAGAGAAATTTTCGGTCGTCGCAAAAAGCGGCATGGTGGCGTCGAGTCAGCCGCTGGCGACATTGGCCGGCGTGCAAATACTCATAAATGGCGGAAATGCCATCGATGCGGCGATCGCGACGGCGGCGGTGCTGGGAATTGTCGAGCCGAGTTCGATCGGCATCGGCGGCGATGCGTTTTGTCTTTTCTACTCGGCCAAAGAAAAAAAGATCAAAGCACTGGACGCGAGCGGCAGGTCGCCCTATGCCACGAGCCTGGAGTTCTGCCGGAAGGAAGGCTTCAAAGAAATGCCGCAGCGCGGTATTCACTCGGTTACGGTTCCCGGCGCTGTTGATGGTTGGGCGACGTTGTTGAGTTCCTACGGCAAGAAAAAACTCAGCCATGTGCTGCAGGCGGCGATCGGTTATGCCGAGGACGGCTTTCCCGTGGCGGAGCTCACGGCGGAACAGTGGAAAGAGTCCGAAGGCAGACTCAAAGCCGACGAAGGCGCGGCGAGCAATTATTTAATCGACGGCCGAACGCCGAAGCCGGGCGAAATCTTCAGAAATCCACGGATGGCGGCAACGTTAAAGCAGATCGCCGCTGAAGGGCCGGATTATTACTATCAAGGCGAGATCGGCAAAAAACTTGTTCATTGTTCAGAAAGACTCGGCGGACTATTCACGCCTAGAGACTTCGCCGAACACCGCTCTGACTGGGTCGAGCCCATCACAGCGAGCTATCGCGGCTACAATATTTATGAGATGCCGCCGGCTACACAAGGTTTCGTTGCATTAGAGATGCTTAAGATCCTCGAAGGCTTCGATTTAAAATCCGCCGGCGCGCAAAGCGCCGCTGCGCTTCATCTCATGATCGAGGCGAAAAAACTCGCGTTCGCCGACCGCGACACCTATCTTGCGGACCGCGATCACATGCAAGTTCCGGTAGAAAGTTTTTTTTCGTCTAAGCGTGTTGAAGCGCTGCGCCGACAGGTTGACGCCAGCAGAGCCGCAGGCGAATACCAGCCAGCGTCGACCGGCACCGATACCGAATACGTCGCTGCCGCGGATAACGATGGAAATCTGGTTTCGTTCATTCAAAGCAACTTCATGGGATTCGGGTCTGGAGTTGTCGAGCCCGACACCGCGATTATTTTGCAGAACCGTGGTCATCTTTTTTCGCTGCAGCAAGATCATCCGAACTGTATCGGCCCGCATAAGCGCTGTGTGCACACGCTGATGCCCGGTCTGATGATGCGCGAAGGCAAGCCGTACGCCGCGCTTGGTTTGAAAGGCGGTCATGTACAACCACAAGTCCAGGTGCAGATCGTCTCGAATCTGGTGGATTTCGGCATGACACCGCAGCAGGCGATTGCTGCGCCCCGTTTCAATCACGTCGAATCGACGAAAGTCGGTTTGGAACCGGAGATTCTTCCCGAAGTAAAAGAAGAATTGCGGCGCCGCGGTCATCAAGTCGTCGGCGGGAATCCAGAGAGCTTCGGCGGCGCCCACGCAATTATCATGGACGCGGCTTCCGGCGCTTTCGTCGGCGGCTCGGACCCGCGCAAGGGCGGTTGCGCGCTGGGGTTCTGAGGATCGGTTCCACCCGTTACAGTCGTTCAAAACGTTCAAGCCGTTCAAGTCGCTTAACCC
>JBIOXP010000600.1:0-21701 GCA_044869705.1 Binatia bacterium
CGGCCACAACGTGCAGAACACCGTCGGCGTGCAAGTGCGCAACGACGACATTCCCGAAGTCGCGCTCTACCACACGCAGGCGCGTGAACGGCTCGGCTCCAGCTCTCTCAAAAGCACGTTCACGGTCAGGTTCCGTTCCCGATCCGGAGCAGAGCCGCCGCCGGTCGAACGCCGCGTGGCGATCGCATCGGCTTCGTCAAAAAACAGCACGGCATTTTGTTCGCTCGCGGCGCGAAAAGCCGCGACGATGTTTTTCGGTGTTTCGCCGAGCCACATGGACTCAGCCTCGGCGTAATCGACGGCTAGGAGCTTTTTTCCGAGCGCATGTGCAATAGCCTCGGCGCAAATCGTCTTGCCGGTGCCCGGAGGGCCTGCGAAATTGAACGCTAAACCGCGTCCGGAGGTATGGCGCTCGCCTAGACCCCAACGAGAAAAGATCAAATTATGATTGCGCACTTCGGCCAGCGCCTGGTCGAGGGTACGCCGGGTCTGCGGCGGCAGAACAACTTCGGACAGGGTGCGCTCCGGCACCACGGTCTCGACGACTCGACGGGAGCCTAAACCGGTCAGGAAAGAGATCAGAGGACTTGCCATGCTAGGACCACGTTGGATCAGTTTAGTCGCTTAATGATCGGCGATCCACTATTGCGTTAAGCGCTGTTGCTTACGAGCGGGAGATGAGTGCGGCGACAAGCGTGGGCACCAGCTATTTCGTTGCGCTGACTCCCCTGCTACGCTCAAACTATTTGGGCTTGCACGGAAAAATCCATGGAAGATACATACAAGCATCATAAAATCATAGCATCAACCTGGCAGCTCTCCGATTCCGGTCATTGGGAGCCGCGTGTACTGGTGACCTGGAACGAAGGGAAACAACGAAAGACAAAACCGTTGGTATTCACTCGCGCCTTTTCCACAGAGCGTGACGCGGAGCTGGAAGGCCTGAAGTTGGCGCGACAATGGATCGATGACGGAAAACCGGATCTTGGAGTCGGACCGACATAGGGCCATTCCGCTATCCGAGTTCTGTCTTAAACCTGCAACCTTTTCCCCAACGATTGTCTCAATTTTGATCGATGCTCCTAGAGTGCTTTCCTGCGATCGTGCACAGGCTGTAACAGGTCCGTGGCATTCATCTTGCGCTTACCGAATCTCATGCAGCACGGAAGAGAAAGCGACTCCGGACGTTCAAGGCCGAGACTGCGCTCGAAGTTCACCAACAAAGGTGAACCCGTCGCTAGAGGGACCCAGCTTCCAGCAACGCTCGCCGGCTGTATCGTTCCTACGGCACCTGCGAGCATCTCCGCGATCCCAGTCGCGCATAGCGTCGTCCACAGCAGGCTCTCCATTTAGATGATTGCCGTCGGTCGTGGCCAGTCCGCACGACTTGCTAAGTAAGACGGTGGCACAATTGCTGCTGCATCTATCAGCACAAGTATAAGTTCCACTCAGCCACAAGGAGGCAGTGATGGCAAAAAGGAAGTCTAGATCGGCGAGGCCGATCACCGATCGCGATGAGATTCGCCGCTGGGCCGAAAGCCAGGGCGGCCATCCGGCGCGCGTCGCGAAGACGGGAAGCGGCACGCAGCGGAACGGCGATACCGGAATCATTCGCATTGATTTTCCCGGCTTTTCCGGCGGCAAGTCGTTGGAACAGATTTCATGGGACGAATGGTTCGATGCATTTGAAGAAAACAATCTCGCCCTAGTCATCGGCAATAATCCGAAGAAGCCCCGATTCAACAAACTCGTAAGCCGCGAGACCGATCAACGACAACAGACCCGTACCAGCCGTACGAGGCAAACCCGGAGCCGCAAAACCAGTCAAACAAAACAGAGCCGCAGCGCGCGGACGCGAAGCCGCAGCCAGGGCTCAACCAAGAATCGCCGATCCTCCGGCAGCAGTGGCGCTCGCAGCAAACGAAAAACTCGCTCGACTCCACGTCGCAAACGCGGTTCGAGCACTCGAAGTTGATGTTCCTTCGCTGACCTAAGCCTCGGCTCGTTGATGAGTCCGGACACCATGGTCCGCGCGTATTCTAGCAGCTTAAGCAGATCTCCAATGTTCCGCTAACCAATTTTTCGCGTTGCGTCGCAAGTAATCGCCGTCAAAACCTTTTGGCACACCGCGCTGAGATCGTTCGCCTTCCGCCTTCAAAGCGTCTCAGCTTTTTGCTAACTCTAAAAAGCATGTGTCCCCGGCGTGAACTATTCTCGTTGCGCCTCATGTTATTTTTTGTTCGCTGGCATTGCTTTCTTGGCGCAGTCATACTGTTGGCCACGATAGCGCCCGCCCAAGAGTCCGCAGAGGAGACTCAATCCAGCGTTCAAACGCCAGTGCCACTCGCTGACGTGCTTACCGAATCGGAATCGGTGAGCGCGAGCCTCCGCGATATTCGTGCGGACCTGTCTGCGGATCGGACTGCCGCGTCTATTGCCGAGCGACTGGCACCCCTGACCCGCGAAATCGATACCCGATTGCCCGAGAGTCGGAAAATTCTCGCGCGACATCCGTCGGTCGAAGTCCTTGGCAGCCTCGAAGGAGAGTGGCGTCGTCTGGGTCGCGAGCTCAGCGCCATTAATCGGAGTCTCAGCGCCCGTATCGAGGAGCTCGACCGCCAAATTCAACAACTCGACGACCTAGCGAAAAGTTGGGAGCAGACCTTGACCGCCGCGAGCCAGGCCAGCGCCCCGACGGAAGTTCTCGATCATGTGAAAAACCTGCTTGATGAAATCCGAGGAGCGCGCGGAGCCGTTCAAGGACAACGCGCGCGCGTTCTGACCCTGCAATCACGCGTAACCGTTCAGGATGGACGCGTAACAAACGTCCGCGAATCCATTGAGCAGGCGCGTGAGGGCATCCTGAGCACTATAGTTTTGCGCGACAGCGCGCCTGTCTGGGACCTCGGCTGGCCTTCATCGAACGTCGACAGGCTCAAACAGGACAGCATGCCTTCTTTTGCCCGTCAGATAGAGGCTTTGAGCGCGTACACCGCGAAACAGGCGCCCAGGTTCCTCATCACCATAGCTCTGTTTAGCGTCTTCGCGGCGGGCTTCTATTGGGCACGCCGGCGCTATCGCGTGTTGCCGACTGAAAACGCGAGTTCCCCGGTATTCAATAGTCCGATCGCCGCGGCTCTCGTTTTGAGTTTTCTCTTTAGCGGCTGGACTTTGCCGCAACCCCCACGATTGCTGTTAGGCCTTCTCGGCGCTTTGGCGTTAATACCCAGCGTGCTGATCGTGGGCCCACGCATTCGGAACGAGTTTCGTCCGGTGCCTTACGCATTGCTTGCCTGCTTCATTCTGGACCAAATGCGCTCGATCACCGCTGCGGTGGAGTTTTTACCGCGCGCTGTTTTCCTTGCCGAGATGCTTCTCGTCGCGGGCCTGGCCGCTTGGCTCATGCGCGGCGCTGACAGACTGACGCGCGCAAAAACACTGAAGATCGCCAGTTGTCTCGCCTTGGTGATTTCTCTTGTTGTCAGCATCGCGAATGCCGCAGGCTATACCAGCTTTGCGACTCTGGTGGGCAATGCCTTGGTTCGTAGCGGGTATCTGGCGTTGATTCTCTACGCCGTGCTCGAAGTCTTGCAGGCTTTCGTTAAGATTGCCTTGCAGGTACGGCCATTCGATTCCCTGGCCGCAGTCAGGCGGCATCGAGATTTATTGGCGCGGCAGATCCGGCGCGGTTTGCAACTCGTCGCCATTCTGTTCTGGATCGTCGCTTTCTCGAACCAGCTGTTGCTCACTGAGCGCATCTACAATAGCGTCCGCGAGTTTCTTAGCGCGGAAATAATTTTTGGCTCGATTCAAATTTCCGCCGGAGATGTGCTCGCTTTCATTGTCACCGTCTGGGCGGCATTTGCCATTTCCCGATTGATCCGTTTCCTGCTCGACGAGGAAATTTATCCGCGCTTGGCGCTCAAGCGCGGCTTGCCGTATGCGATCTCAGCTACGCTTCACTATTTGATTTTATTCGGCGGATTTTTCCTCGCGCTAGCAGCCCTCGGCGTCGATATGACGCGAGTAACGATTATTGCGGGCGCGTTCAGTGTCGGCGTTGGCTTGGGCTTGCAGAATATTTTCAATAATTTCATCTCAGGCCTAATTTTGTTGTTCGAGCGTCCGATCAGCGTCGGCGACATTGTGCAAATCGACGATGCCTCCGGCGTGGTAAAACATATCGGCGTGCGCGCTAGCATCATTCGGATGATCAACGGTTCGGAAGTCATTATGCCGAACGGAAAGTTGATTTCCGAGCGGGTGATCAATTGGACCCTTTCCACTCGCCAGCGCGGGATCGAGCTGCCGATCATGGTGGCGCAAGGCACCGACCCCGGGCGGGTCATTGAGCTGCTAGAAAAAACCGCGACGGCTCACCCGCTCGTGACCGGTGAGCCTGCGCCGCAAGCGCTTTTTGTTAAGCTCGGCCCGGATTCGTTCGGCTTTGAGTTGCGCGCCTGGACCGATCGAAGCGAGCGCTGGATGCAAATCCGCAGTGAGCTCGCAATCGCGATCAGCGCTTCTCTAGCCGCGGAGAAAATCCCGATTCGATAATTTCGCGCGTCGCCACGGCAAAAAGTCCACTTGGAAGCGGTACACCGGACATTCACGGTCGACTGCTTTCCCCGAGCTGCAGGCGCTCGGCGGCTCTCTGTACGAAGGATGGGTCGATAAAGGCTCTGGCGTCGCGATTTTTGATGCCTTGCGGGTTGAAGCGTTCGTGAAAGCCGGTGATCATGCTTTCGATACCCGCTTCCCAGGGAATTGGTAACCCGCCGATCGCTTCGTATTGTCTCATGTACGATTCATAAGTCCTTTCCAGCAAGGCCGGCTCCTTTTGCCGGGTCAACTCGAAAATCGCTTTATATGCCTTGTCCCGGTTTGTCCGAAAGATTTGCATGCCTTCAATGATCGCGGTCGTATAATCTTGCACAAGTTTGCGGTTTTTGTCGCGAAATGCGCGAGTCACGGTATGGGGAACACCCGCGTAGGGCATCTGCAGATCCAGAAAGTTCGCGAGTTCGCGATATCCCGCTTTTTCCAACTCGTACTCGTTCGGCGGATTCACCGCTACCCCGTCAATCAATCCCTGCTTCATCGCTGCCGCGCGGCTCGGCACGCCACCGGCGAGATAAACAAGCTGGACGTCTTTATTCGCCACTAGGCCGATTTTTTGCAGATAAAGTATTGTCGCATATTCGTCCAAGCCGGCCTGTCCGGCGCCGAGTCTCTTACCTTTGAGTTGCGCGGGCAATCGAATCGTTGGATTCACCATGAGCCGCAACGGTACGTAGCGCGTCTCGGTGGCGATCACCGTAACATCGAATCCACCCGTGGCAATGGCGCGGGAAACCGCCGTGCCGCCGCCGTAAAGCACCTGGATATTACCGCTCGCCAACGCCGGCATGTACACGGAGGCGCCTTGCATCAGGACCATTTCGACATCCAGGCCGTACTTGGCAAAGATTCGTTCTCTCTTTGCGATCCAACCGGGACAAAAAGTGGCTGCCGGCGAGGCATAAGCGACAACGAGCTTGGAGGTTTCCGCGCCGGCGAACTTCCAACCGCCGACAAACAGCAATACGCTCAAGCCCGCTAAAGCTCTCTTCATCAGCATCGCTGACCTCACTTCGTGTTTTGAAAATCGCTGCTGCATCTCCGCTCACGCGACCGTTTCAGCCGTCATTTGAGCGAAGCGAAATAATTTGCTCTTTTGCAGACAAATATTCACGATTAATACATAGTATGCGCGAACGAGAGCAAGGCCCGAATTGCTGCTCCAAGCACGCGATCGGCTAAGGCGCGCATAATCAGCGCTAGGCTTTGATGGCGATCATCGTCGAGAAATATTCTGCGCAAATGCTCGACCCAGTTGTCACGCTTTTGGCCGATGCCTTTGTCACAAACCCGCTTCATGTCTCTGCCTTCGGTCCTGAACAGATCGAGCGCAACCGGATATTATTCCGCGTTGGATTACGCGAAATGTTTCGCGGTGAAGCTTTGGTCGCCGTAGCGGACGGCGAGATTCATGGTTATGCTCATTTCAGCGCTGCGCCGCATTGCCTTCCCGCACCTGAAGCTCTTCCCCGTGCGATGCTGCCTTTGCTGAAACCGCTGGGAACCGCAAGCGCGCGCCTCATACAGTGGTTTGCCCGTTGGTGCCATCTTGATCCCGATCGGCCGCACATGCATCTCGGGCCCATCGGGGTTTCGCTTCAGGCGCAGCGACAAGGACTCGGGACCGCCCTCATGCGCTGCTATCTGGAGCGGCTGCGGCGAGAGCAGCTTCCCGGTTACTTAGAAACTGACAAGTTAGAGAACGTAAAATTTTATGAAGGATTCGGCTTCGTAGTCACTCATCACGAAGAAGTCATTGGCGTCCCGACATGGTACATGTGGCGGCAGAAAGAATGAGCCCAAGATGATTCCAGGTTCTCATCCGTAACCAGCGCGCCATGACTACATAAACAGCATGAGCCGGCGCATTCATCCAAATCGTAGGCTGCGGCTACACCGTTTGTCGATTGCGCTAGTAGCTCGCAACAAGGATCGAAACCGTCGCCGGAGGAGCGTCTTTCGGGAAAGCTGCCGGCGCGCGCTGAACTTATCGTCCGGATGGCCTAGGGCGCTAGAGGAGCGGAAACTCAAGAAAACTTGAAATCAGGCGGTCACGACCTCGAGCTGCATAATCCTCGCTCTCCGGTTAGTTTCCGCCGAACACCTTGGCGACAAATCCTTCTTTCTCGAGCTCAGCGACAAACCGATTATTGACCCAATCCTTCGCTTGGATGTCTTTTGCTTCCGGCCGGTTCTTCTTTAGGATGCGCGCGGTGAATTCTAAACCCTCTACCGTCGCATACGGCTTGGCTGGAAAAGTGTTGCTGTAGTAGCGATAAGTTTCTTCGATCTGGTCTTTGCTCCGCTCGGGATCCAGGCGCAAATACTTTGCAATATGCGTCATCACCACGGATTTTTTGGACGGATCCTTCCAGGCCGCCAGGCCCTCAATCAGCGCTCGTAGCGTTCGCAGCACCGCGTCTGGATTGCGTTCGAGATAATCTTTGATCGCCACGATCTGCTGGTGTGAATAAGGTACTCCCGATTGAGACAGATCGATCACTTCGTTGAAGCCCATTTTCTTTCCGGCAAGATTCAGCGGTGGACTGACGATCGCCGCATCGACCGCGCCTGTGCGCAACGCGGCGAATCGCTCGCTCTGACCGCCGCCTTGTAGGATGACCACATCTTTGTCGGGCTTGAGATCGTACTTTTCCACCGCCGCCCTGACCGCTGTGTCAGAGGAAGAGCCGTAACGGCTGATAACTATTTTCTTACCGCGCAGGTCTTGCGGTGTGCGAATCTCCGGACGTGAAAGAATACTAAACGGAAATGTGTTGATCATTCCGGCGATGAAATAGAGATTGGCGCCGCGCAAATTAGCCGATAATCCGGCGACTCCGTCGGCAGTGGCGAACTGAATATCGCCGGCGAACAATGCCTGCAGCCCCACGGTTCCGCCCGGAAACGAAATGAGTTCGATATGGACGCCGTGCTTTTGGAACAGCCCTAACTGCCGGGTGACGTAATAGTGAGCGTTCGTTCCCGCAGGGGCTTCAATGCCAATGCGCACTGTCGGAATATTTTTTTGCGCGGAAACCGGTGCAGACGAAATTATTGCCCCCAGCAGAGAAAGGATGATGAAGAAAACCATCGCGCCGCTCCTGTTGTTCTGCGCGCTTGTAGCGGTATGTGAGGGGCCTGTCAAGCGATTCAGTTTTGCGCCGGCTACACGCGGCAAGATCCGGAAAGATTCCTCACGTTCGTTCGGAGCTGACATCACTGGCTGTGATCCTGATCCTTCGGCGGAGCTCAGAACAAGATCCGCGAGACGTCTTTCCCGAGCTGAACCACCACATTGTGCTTGACTCGATGAGCTAATGTCGCTTAGCTTCAGGCGCGATCGTTAGCCAATTAGCGTCTTTTCTCTTTCCCGTGCAAACAAGAGTCACTCCCTGGAAAGTTTTAAAACAGCGCGATTTCGGTTTCTTCTGGGTGAGCCTTTTATTTTCCGCGATCGGCACGCAAATTTCGGCCGTGGCGATCGCCTGGCAGGTCTATCAAATCACCGACTCACCTCTGCAATTGGGCTTGACCGGGCTGTTTCGAGCGCTGCCCGTTATGATTCTCTCGTTGCCCGGTGGCGTCCTCGCGGACCGGATGGATCGGCGTAAGCTGCTTATGATCACGCAAAGCCTGGCGGCGATCTTATCTTTAACGCTGGGTGCTCTGACTTCGACGGGCAAGATACAGGTTTGGCAGATCTATGCCATGACGTTTCTCTCCGGAGCTGTCGGCATATTCGACGCGCCGGCACGCACGGCCATGATACCAGCGCTCGTGTCTGCTGACCAACTCGCGTCCGCCTACGCCCTCAATATCACCTGGCGGCAAATCGCAACTCTCGCGGGACCGTTTGTCGGCGGATTCGTGCTGAGCGCTTGGGGTATTAGCCAGGCATATTATCTGGACGCGGCCAGTTTTGCCGCAGTCATTATCTGCCTCGCCTGCATGCAGCGCCGGGTCAAGCCTGCCGTTGAAAGAAAAGAATCACCCGTCGAAAGCGTACGAGTCGGATTTGTCTTTATCCGCGAAAGCTCCGTCATTTTGGCGTTGATGGGAATGGATGCTTGCGTGCAGTTCTTCGGCGCGTATCGCTCGATGATGCCGGTGTTTGCACGCGACATTCTCGGCTCCGGACCTTCGGCTCTTGGGTTATTGTTAGGAGTACCGGCGCTAGGCGCCCTCGCAGGTTCTGGAGTAATCTTGGCTGCCGGCAATCCGCGCCGCAAAGGTCAGCTGATCATCAGCGTCACCCTGCTCTATACACTGGGTCTAATCTGTTTCGCTCTTTCGCGCTCGCTGCTGTTATCGCTTGCGATCGTTTTCTGTTTGGGGTTGGTGGACGCGGTGGGAGAAACGTTACGAGACACTCTGGTACAGCTGAGCACACCCGACGCGATGCGCGGGCGCGTCAAGAGCTTCGATCAGGTTTTCATGTCCGCGGGAACCTATCTGGGGCATGCGCAGATGGGCGTTGCCGCGAGCTTATTCGGTGTCCCGAGCGCGCTCGTGATGGGCGGATGTATCGGATCGGCCGCAGTGCTGACCATTGCCAAGTTCTCGCGAAGCCTGCGATCGATCACCAACTGATTGTCACGATCGCCCAGCGATTTGATTCCGCATCGAGAGGGCTGTCCCGTTGGTTGCAGGTCTCGGTTCCACGGTGGCGATCCGTCCAAGAGGGGCATCGACACCGCGCCGACGCGCTTCTCGTGTGTCAGCGGAAATCAGTCGCTGATAAATTTGCAGATAATCTTGCGCCATACGGGGCGCCGAAAAACGCTCCTCGAAGGTGCTTCGACAGCGCATACGGTCGAAGGCGTCTAGACCCTTTAATGCCTGAGTCGCCTGTTCAACGCTTTCGACGACATACCCGGTGACTCCATCGGTAATAATTTCGCGCACCGAGCCACCGCGGAACGCGATTGTCGGTGTACCGCAGGCCATGGCTTCGATCATCACCAAACCGAAAGGCTCGGCCCAGTCGATTGGAAAGAGCAGCGCGTAAGCATTGCGCAAAAGCTCTGCTTTACCGGAATCGCCGACCTCGCCCACAAACTCGACCAGCGGATGGTCGAGGAGCGGACGGATTTCGTTCTCCATGTATCGGCGATCTTTTTCGTCCACCTTGGCGGCAATTTTGAGTGGCATGCCGGCACGCCTGGCGATCTCGATCGCTCGATCCGGACGTTTCTCCGGAGAAATTCTCCCGAGAAACAAAAGATATTGCCCAGGCGCTCTTTTTGGCTTGTAGAGATCGAGCGGCAGACCGTGATAGACGGTGCCGCACCAACGAACCCACGACAATGGCGCGCGCTGCGAATTGGAAATGGAGACTACCGGCATATCATCGAACTCACGGTAAAGCGGCACCAGATCGGCCATATCCAACCGACCGTGCAGCGTCGTTAGATGCGGTACCTTTTGTCGGCGGGAAAACGGATAGTGAAAATAATCAATATGAAAGTGGATGATGTCGAACAGATGCGCTCGTTGAAAAACGTGTTCTAGCTGCAACAGGTTGTATGCCAGATCATCCATGCGATCAGGATTGAGGCGCAATGACTGCGCGCACGGAGAGATCAGCTTTGCCTTCGTCAACGAATCACCGCTCGCAAAGAGCGTAACTTGGTGGCCCTGCTCGACCAGCGCTTCGGTCAAGTAGGACACGACGCGCTCTGTGCCGCCGTAGTAAAGCGGCGGAACTCGTTCATAAAGCGGTGCGACTTGAGCAATTCTCATTGATCTTCCTTCCGGAGCGTAGTGATAGGATAGCGAGCGCACTCGCCGTCCTGATTAACCGGCTAATGCAGCGCGAGCGAGCTGCAGAAACGATGGGCAGATCGGAAGAAAACTAACAGGCAGGCGGCCGAGCAACCGCATCTAATCTGTGACGATCGAGCGGGTTGTGCTCGTAAACGCAATCACCTCTAGAGCAGAAAAACCTAATTCAAACAGAATATCTCTTCCAGGACCGTGCTCAATTGACGATTCGCTGCAATACAATCTGTTGGTTCAGCAACGTCTGTGCCAAAAAAAATGTCGCATTATCACGACATCTCTTTGCGTTGTCACAGTTTCGCTCACAAATCCTTCTTACAAGTTGTGAGGATTTTTACCACAAGAGTTTCTTAAATCGAATTGTACTCGGTAATCCGAGTATGTTAGACAGCAATCGTCTTTCGCAGCGTCCACATACGGAGGAAGTATATGCCTTTTACAAAAGTACGTGAGGCCAACATCAATTACCGAGTGCTAGGCGATACCGAGTCGTGGGTGGCGCTCTCACCGGGTGGACGGCGCGACATCAGCGGCATCGAGACACAGGCGAAAGCGCTGGCGGCGCTTGGGCATCGTGTCGTTATCTTCGACCGACGCAACTGCGGCGCGTCCGACGTGGTGATCGACGGAAATGAATCCGAGTATGAAATTTGGGCGGATGATGTTCACGAATTGCTGTCGCAGCTCGGCGCTCTACCGGCGTTTGTGGGCGGCAGCTCGTCCGGCTGCCGGACGTCGTTGCTTTTCGCCCTCCGACACCCCTCGTCGGTGCGCGGACTGTTGCTTTGGCGCGTGACCGGCGGACGTTTTGCGTGTGAGCGATTGGCCGAGGAATACTACGGTCAGTACATCAAGGCGGCACAAAAGGGCGGCATGGCGGCCGTATGTGAGATGGAACACTGGAAAGAGCGCATCGAGGCGCGTCCGGAGAACCGCGCAGCGTTGATGCGTTTGACGCCGGAACATTTTATCGCGGTCATGTCTCATTGGCGCGAATACTTTCTTAAAGGCATCGATCTCCCGGTGATCGGCGCCACCGAGGAGGAATTGCGTTCGATCAAAGTACCCGCCTGCATCGTTCCCGGGAATGACAACACCCATGGCCGCCAAACCGGAGAAACTCTCGGACGCCTCATCCCGAAAAGCGAAGTCCACATCTTGTTTCCGAAGCACTATGATGAACCTCTCAGTCCACGTGAAGAATGGGATGAGAAGGCCGGCGAGATGGCCGCCTTGTTTGCCGATTTCATCAAAAGATCCGGCGCGTAAAAACTCGCTTTCACTCTGTGCTGCCCTGAACGAAGCTGTTTACAAGAACCGGATTTTTAACAGGAGCTTTTCCATGCTCGATTCCCTCGATGCTCTCAAGGAAAAAATGGTGCTGGTCTGTAAAGCGTTGCAAAAGCAGCGCTTGCTTGACGGCTACGGGCATGTCACCGCGCGGCTTTCGGACGGGCGGTTTTTGAGCACGCCGCATATGCCGCCAGGAAAAGTTTCGCTGCGCGATCTAATTATCATCGACGGCCAGGGCAACAAGCTCGAAGGCGCCGGCGAACCTAACGGCGAGACTCCGATGCACACATCAATCTATAAGGCGCGACCCGATGTCCAATGCATCCTCCATTATCACCCGGACGAATTGGTTGTCGTCGCCGCTTCCGGGCAAGAAATTAAAGTCATCGCCAATTGCGGCGTGCACTTTTATCGCGGCACACCGATCTACGATTCGCCATTATTGATCCGCAATCACACTCTGGGCGACAAAGTCGCTGCGACTCTCGGTGATCGAAGCGCCGTACTGCTGCGCGGTCATGGCGGTACCGTGGTCGCGAACGATCTTGATATGCTCCTTCGGCGCGGCATCGACTTCGTAAAGTCAGCGAAGATTCAAATCATGGCTGCGCCGTTGGGCAACGTTAAGACGCACAGCAAGGAGGAATGCGAGCGAATGGCCGCCGGCCATGAGCGGCCCGGTGCGAGCCGCCGTCATGTGGATTTTTATATTTCCGAGATTTTCGAATAGCCCTCGCGTTCATTTGTCCATTCAGCCAGCTCATGACCGCTGAACAAAATCCTTACGCCAAAATTCCCGCGGCACTGAACACGACGGCCGCCGCTGCCTCTTTCATCGAAACCGTGACTTACGACGCGATCCCTTCAGAAGCGGTGCGCATCGGCGCGCGCTGCTTACTGGACGGCCTTGGCCTCTTCGTCGCGGGAGCCGAAGAACACTCGGTGCAGATCATCGCCGACGAAGCGGAGCAGACCGGCGGCAGAGCGGATGCGCTGTTACTTCGGCGCGGTGCAACGAAAGTCCCCGCTGCTATAGCGGCTCGTGTGCTCGGCACCGCGGGCCACGCGCACGACTGGGATGACAGTCAAGTGAGTCTTGACCCGGCCCATGTCTACGGACTTTTGACTCATCCGACGATTCCGCCGTTGACCAGCGCTCTTGTGCTCGCGCAGAAGCTGGGCGCCGTTGACGGTAAAACCTTCATGCTCGCCTTTCTCGTTGGTTTCGAAGTCGAGTGCAAAATATCCGAATGGATGCTGCCGCAGCACTATCTACGCGGCCTGCACTCGAGCGGGACGGTGGGCACTTTTGGCGCTTATGCTGCCGCAGCCAAGTTGCTCGGATTAAACACCAATCAGTTACGCAGCGGCTTCGGCATTGCCGCCAGCTTGGCGGCCGGGATTCGCTGCAACTTCGGCACGATGACAAAGCCGCTCCATGTCGGCCGCGCCGCCGAAAACGGCGTGATCGCCGCCTTGCTTGCGGCCCGGGGATTTACGGCCGATCCGAACGCTCTCGATGGTCCGTGGGGATTTTATGCCGTTCATGGCGGCGGTGTAGCTAGCGAAAAAATTTCGCAAGGGTTCGGAAAAATGTGGAGCATCGTGGAGCCCGGTGTTTCGATCAAACCTTACCCCTGCGGAGTTCTCACGCACCCGACCATCGATTTGATGTTGAAGCTCGTGAGCGAAAATGATGTGCGTCCGGACCAGATCCAGAGCGTGAAGGTTTACGCCGGAAGCAATATCTTGAACCCCATTCGCTATCCCGTCGCCGCCAATCATTTGCAAGCCAAGTTTTCTCTCCCGGCCGAGCTCGCGATGATCGCGCTCGCGCGCAAAGCGGGCAAGCGGGAATTTTCCGATGAGTTCGTCAGCTCACCGGCAATGCAAGCCATGCAAAGAAAAATCACCACGGAGCTCGATGCCGAAATAGAAAAACTGGGCTTCGACAAGATGCGGTCGCGGATCACAATCCGGCTCAACGATGGAAGGCAACTCGAAAGCTGGGCAGACGAACGCTACCGCGGCGGTCCGGAAAACCCTCTGAGCGACGCTGCGCTGGAAGCCAAGGTACGCTCGTGCTGCGAGGGCGTGTTGGCGGACGAGGAACAAGCGAGGTTGATCGATGCCGCGCGGTCAATCGTGGAACTGCGCGACGCGGCGCTGCAGATGAGGATTATAAATAATGTTGCATCGTGAGCGCGATTCTCTCCAATTCGGTGACTATACGAAGCCGATACACTCTATACCCGGTCAAGTCGTTTTTCGCTGCTCCAGTCGCGCGGATCCTAAAAATATATCTGCACGTTGAGGAGATACTCCTGCGTGCCGGCGCGCTGGTTGAACTCGAATCGCATCGCAAGGTTCTTTGTCAAGGTGTAGCGCTGCTGTGCGGAAATCCTCCACTCCGCGGATTTCTCACCGGCTGGAAAGCGCAAGTAAGTAGCGGAAGCGCCTAGTTTCCAGCGCTCGGTGATATCGACCAACGTGCCTGCCGTGGCGCCGCCGCCCAGTCGATAATCACTATTGAAAGCCCGGCCGTATTGGGCGGCAAACTCGGTAAAACCAAAATACACTTCGCGCTTCAGCCAGGAGCTTTCGGCGGAAACGCCGATGCCGCCGTTCAGATTGAGGACACCGCAAAAACGGCAGCCGCGATGCTCGATCGTTTCGAAACCGGTGTTGATCTTCCAGGACGGACTTTGAAAGAGATCGTTGATCGGTGACAGCGAAAGAATGTCGACCAAGGTGAACCGTTCGATCCGCGTGTGATCGCTATGGGAGTAATGACGCAGCGCCATGCTCAACGCTTCGATCTGCGCGTTTGGCGTATAGCCGTATTCGGGATCGAGCAGATCGTGATAGGCCAGGCGAAAGTTCAGCTCGTTGAAAAAATCGCCCTCGCGCCATCCCCCGCCCAATCCCAGCCGCATAATTTCATGCCCCTGCTCGGGCGGACCGGTCTCCGGCGTCACCGCGACGGGCGTCGGTCGAATTTTAAGCTGGCTGCGGGCGAGCAATACCGCGGTGTTGCGCTGCCGGTAAGTCTGCGCATCGCTCGCCTCGGTCGCCGCTCGGTACAGCAGGTAGTCTGACGCCACGTCGAGCACCAGCGCGCGCCGCTCCGCGGGCAACGCTATAAATGTAGCGGCGTCCGCTTCATGTGGATCGCTGACGATTTTTTTCAACCATGCCCGCTCACCAACGGACAGAGCTTCCCGTCCTCGGCGGATCTGCGTGGAGCGTGAAGGGCGAAAAGTCTTTTGCTGAACCAGTCCAGGTTTCCCGGCAATCAGGCGCACGCCGTCGGAAGGAAAGGTATAAAGCCAAAATCGATCGGTAAGATGAATTTCCGGATCGGCGACCTCGAGCAAAGAGAGGATCTGATAGGCGCAATTCTCCTTGAAGAAAAAATAGTCGAATGAAGCATTGCCCATTTCCCAAGTGTGCATCAGCAATCGCTCGATCTGCTCGGAGCTGAGATTGAGGCGGTATTCCCAAATATCGCGGTTCTCGAAATCACCGTATTCCCTGGCCTTGATGTAATAAGGATGAGTCGAAAATAACCCCCTGAACCCTCCAGCCACGCCCAGAATGGCGAAAACAACACCATTCTCGGTCGTCACATCCGCCGAATAATTAATCGTATAAGCGAGCAGGCGAGTCTGTTCCGTCTGGCCCTTCTGATCCACGCGCAGCAACAGATGGCCGAACATCGAGGATGGATTATTCATGTAAGCCGATGGAAAAACGAGCGTTATGGACGCTGGATTGAGTTCATCGAGCCATGCGTGAAAGCGCTCGCATGGTTCGTGCGGCAAGCGAGTCTCATCGATGGCCAACTCGGCTTTCAGCCAGTGATAGCGCGCGATGAACGCGCAGCGCGCCGGCTGGCGCGAGCGCCCGACCGGCTCGGCGGAAAAAAATTGACTCAGGGTTGCGTCGAGCTCGGCTTGGGGATCCGTCTTGCCCTTCGGCGCGAGAAAAAAGCCAGCCTCATCGGCTTCGCTTTCATAGTCACCGGTGATTGTCGAGCGGTAGTGCAGAAGCAGGTGCCAATAACGCTGCTGATGAAGGGCAGCGGTCTTGGCGCGCTGCTGAAGTTCGCGAAGATAGGAAATATCCGCCGCATGGCTCGGCGCCGTGTTGGCGATGAAACACAGCACCAGCCATGCGAGACGGACGAACGGCGAAAATGGGGCGAAAAGCAGGTCTCGGCCAGACCGCGACCCGCCAAGTTTATTTCGCGGAATCTTTAATGAGATTCGGATGAGTCTTGATCCCGTTTTGCAGCGTTTCAACCATTGCGGCGGGAGTGTTATCACCGGATGCGAGCAGGCTTACGTACTGGTTTTGTGCCAAGGCGAAAAATTCGGGGCGGTTTTCTTGCGGGACGCCCATGAGCTCAGCGAGGGACGCGAGATGCTCGCCTCCGCCCCGCGCCATCTCTTGAGACAGGCTATCGTAATTGGCAGCCGTGAAAATGTTCACTTTGTGCTCGGCGAAGATCGTGCCGTCGTTAGTGCAGCCCGAGGTTCCGGAACTGATTCCGAAGGTTTGGCTGCCGAAAGTTCCATTGGTCGTCGCCATCATTACCTGGGGCGCGATGCTCTTCGGGTGATCGTAATCGGACCATGCCAATTTTCCGAGGCCGCAACCCGGCCCGTTATCCGGGTTGACCGCCCAAGCCCCCGTCGTACAGAATGGCAGCAGCGCCATTCCTACCCCAAGCCATTGCAATTTTTTCATCTTGCTACCTCCTAAAAATTTACTAGCCCGACTGTAGCTTGTGCATCTGCGAGTCGCAAGCATTTGGTATATTCAAACCGATCTATTCTCTTATTTTTTTTCCGCTTGCTTGATCATTTTCGTTCGTTCGAATTGACACAAATTCAAGGCGTCGGTAATTTAACGGAACGCGTGCCCCGGTCATCCATTTGAGTCCCCGAGAATGAACCGCAGACAGTTCGGCAGAGTGCTCATGGCCGTTAGCGGCGTCGCCGTATTGGCGCCGTTCAACATCGTCCGCGGCCAAAGTAGGAAGCTGAAAATCGGCGTGCTGCTGCCGAAGAGCGGCCTACAAGGTTTAATCGGCCAATCGTGCCAAAAAGGCGCGGATCTCGCGCCGGGGGTCATTCGCGACTGGCTCGGGGTCGAAATTGAGCTGATGAATGCGGACACGGAAACCAATATCGACACGGCGCGGACTCGCGCCGAGCGCCTGATCCAGGAGGGCGCGCATTGCCTGATCGGGCCATTCGACTCCGGGGCAGCCGGCGCAATTGCGCAGGTGGCCGAGCAGCATGGCATCCCTTTCGTCATAAATATCGCCGCCGCGCCGCAGATTACCGAGCAAGGATACAAATTTGTTTTTCGCAATTTTCCGATCGCTGGCGAGCTGGTCAAAAACGGCCTCACATTAATCAATGATCTTTTCCGCGCCACGAAAGTGTCGCCGCGCACAGCGGTTTTCATGCACGTCAACGACACCTTCGGCCAGGCGAATGCTAAGGCGATTGCGGCGCTGATGCCGCAGCTCGACCTGTCCTTTCGGATCGTAGAGACGGTTTCCTATGATCCGGCGGCTAGAGATTTAACCGTCGAGGTCAGCAGAGCCAAAACGACAAAAGCGGACTTCCTGCTCCTCGTCTGCCGACTGAACGATGCGATCATGCTGCGGCGCGAGATCGTTAAGCAGCGCTGGAACACGATGGGTATCGTGAGTCCAGGATCCCCGGGGATGTACGAAAGCCAGTTTTTTAAAGCTCTAGGCAAATTATCGAACGGTTGCATTTCAAATGTGCCTTGGTTCGATCCGAAATCCTCTTTAACCCAGGCGGTTGAGGCAGCGTTCAAAATACAAAATCCCGGCGATCAATTGCGCTATCATGCTCTGAACGTCGGCTACACTTTCGAAGCAATTTTGATCGCGGCCGATGCGTTCAAGCGGGCAAAAACGACCGGCCCCCAACCGCTTACCGCAGCGATTCGCCAAACCGAGATGAAAGACCGCATGATGATCGGCGGTCCGATCAGGTTCAATCCCAAAGGCCAAGTGGAGGGAAACCTCTCGGCGTGCATTCAAAATCAACACGAGAAACCCCTCGTAGTGCTGCCGCCCAAGGTCGCTGAAGCCACGCCGATTTTTCCTTGGGCGGCATATAGAAAGACTTAAATGAGAAGCACCCTGGTCTCCGAATGATTGTGAGCGTTAAACAAACTTCCCTAATGTCATGCTGAGCGAAGCGAAGCATCTAGGATTTTCGTTATGACGAGATCCTTCGCCTAACGGCTCAGGATGACAGGCCCAGCCGAGGCGAAATTTTTCCCATTGAGCGATTGCTTGCATGCCTGTTGATTTTTCCACTCTGCTGAACGTCCTCATCGGGGGCCTCATGACGGGTCTCGTTTACGGACTCATGGCGCTTGGTTTATCGGTGATCTTCGGCGTGGCGCGTGTCGTGAATTTCGCCCATGGCGAATTGATGGCCCTCGCGATGTACGTTGCAGCCCTCTTATTTTCAACTTTTCGGGTCAATCCGTTCATTGCGGTAGTGCCGATCGGCGCGGGGTTTTTTTTCTTCGGCTACGCTCTGCAACGGCTGCTGCTCCGGCCGTTCATCGTCCGCCCTCAACACTCTCAGTTTTTGCTGTTGCTCGCGATTGCCGTCGTGATCACGAGCGCGCTGCTGATCATCTTCGGCCCCGATGCGCGCGCCGTCAACCTCGACGCGTTGCTCGAACCGATCATGATAGGCGAGCTGCTGCTCGATCAGGGAAAACTCTACGGTGCCGCGGTGGCTTGCGCCGTCGCGGCCGCGCTGTTCGCTTTTTTCTACTTCAGCCAAACAGGTATCGCGATCCGCGCCTGTGCGGACAATTGGCTGGGCGCCAAAATTGTCGGTTTGAATGTCGATCGACTGTACGCCATCGCCTTCGGCATCGGTGCCTCGTGCGTCGGTATTGCGGGGTGCATGATGATTTTGCTTGTCGATGTGACGCCGAGCTCCGGCCCGGCCTATACCCTGCTCGCATTCGTCATCGTGATCGTCGGCGGGTTGGGGTCGATGAGCGGCGCCCTCGTCGGCGGTGTTTTGATCGGAATTTCCGAAGCGCTTGGCGGGTTGTTCATTGCGCCGTCCGCGAAAGGCATGATCAGCTTTGCGCTGATGATCATAGTCCTGATTTTTCGCCCTCGCGGCCTCATCCCCGAGAAACCGTGAACCGGCGCGCGATTGTTCTGCTGCTGGGCCTTTTCGGTCTGTTACTGACCGTGCCTCTATGGGCTAGCCCGTACGCGATTTCACTCGCAACGTTGTTTTTGTTTTTCGCTTACACGGGTCAAGCATGGAATATCATGATGGGGTTTGCCGGGCTGCTTTCGTTGGGTCACGCGCTTTACCTCGGCGTTGGCGCTTATACCGCGGCAGCGCTCTATTATCATTGGAGTATCGGGCCATGGCTCGGGTTGTGGGTAGCACTCGCGATCTGTGGCTCGTTCTCCGCCGCTCTCGCCGGATTGGCGTTTCGGTACCGGGTTTCCGGCGTTTATTTTGCGTTGCTCACCATTGCCTGTGCCGAATTCGCTCGCATCGGCTTCGACCATTTTACCTGGGTGGGCGGCTCCGGCGGGCTTTTCCTCAAGGTTGTCGAGCGCAATCGCGTGGATCTGCTCAATCTGCGCGGGCCGCCGGCGATGTTTTACTATCTGATGCTCTTTCTCGCGGCCGCCGCACTACTATTGAGCAAAGTCCTGCTGCGCAGTCGCGCGGGTTATTATTGGCAGGCGATGCGCGAGAGCGAAGACGCTGCCGCGGCTCTCGGCGTCCATATTTTCCGCTGGAAAATGCTCGCGGTCATCATCAGCGGAGCAATGACCGGGCTGGCCGGTATCTTTTCAGCGTTCTACTACAGCAATCTTTTTCCCGAACAACTTTTTCACATCAGCCGGTCCATCGAGATTATTCTGGGCCCGATCATCGGCGGAATAGGTACACTCTTCGGCCCGATCATTGGCGCCGCTCTTCTCACGGTGCTCGCCGACGGTGCCACTGAGCTGGTTGCGGCCCTGGGTTGGGACATTCCCGGCGTCAAACAACTGGTTTACGGTATTATGCTTTTCTTGATTGTCGCTTTTCTGCCGCAGGGAGTCTGGCCCGCGCTCGCGCGCAAGCTCAAGCTGCCCCAATGACTGCCCTCCTCGCGGTACAACAGATCAGCAAATCTTTTCGCGGAGTGAAGGCGCTCGCAAACGTATCGTTTGAAATCCAGCCAAACACGATCGCTGCTCTGATCGGCCCAAACGGCGCCGGCAAAACGACGCTCTTCAACATCATTGCCGGTGCGCAAACGGCGGATCGCGGCGCGATTATTTTCGACGGCCGTCGGATCGACGGATTGCGGCCGGATCAGATCTGTCATGTTGGCATTGCGCGGACGTTTCAGATGGTAAAAACTTTTGTCGGCCTGACGGTGCTCGATAACGTTGTCATCGGCGCGCTCGGCCGTTGCGCCCGTGTCAAAGAAGCGCGCGAACGTGCCGATGCCATTCTCGATGCTGTCGGTCTTGGCACAAAACGCAATCTTCCTTCTGCCATGCTCACGTTGCCCGACCGCAAGCTGCTCGAGCTGGCGCGGGCTCTGGCTACCCGGCCGAAACTTCTCCTGCTGGACGAGGTTCTCGGCGGGCTTCGCCCTACCGAGTGCGACCGGGTGCTCGAGCTGCTGCGCGGGATCGCGGAGCGTGAAGGCATCAGTCTGATATTCATCGAGCATGTCATGCGCGCCGTCATGGCGTTGGCGCAGAGCGTCATGGTTATGCATCACGGCGAAGTCATCGCCCAAGGTATGCCGTCCGATATCGTCCGCCACCCGGCCGTGCTCGACTGTTATCTCGGCGCTGAGATCGGCGACAATGATACCGGCAGAGTTTAAAAGATCTGCTCCCTTGGCCACTCCAAAGGGGAGCACATCGATGCCCATCGGTTGGTTAGCATGACGGCGCTGCTCGAAGTTAAAAATCTCGATCTCTTCTATGGCGAGGCTCAGATCCTCGCCGGCGTTTCATTGGAAGTTTTCCGGGGCGAGATCGTCAGTATCATCGGCGGCAACGGTGCCGGCAAGTCATCGCTGATTCGCACCATTGCTGGGCTCGAGCGGCCGGACGCCGGCGAAATTCATTTCGCCGGCCGTAACATTGGCGGCTTGGAGCCGCATCGGATATGCAATCTTGGTCTTGGGCAAGTTCCGGAGGGACGCCAGATCTTTCCCTCGCTCACCACCATGGAAAATCTCGCGCTGGGCGCCATGTTGCCGCGCGCCCGCGCCTATGCGAAACAAACGGTCAGCGAGGTATTTACGTTATTTCCGAGATTGGCCGAACGCCAAAAGCAAGTTGCGGGAACGCTCTCAGGCGGCGAACAGCAGATGCTCGCGATCGGCCGCTGCCTGATGAGCCGCCCCGAACTCATGATGCTCGATGAACCATCATTGGGTCTTGCCCCAGCGCTGGTCAACACGTTGCTGCAAGCCATTCGCGCCATGAACCAGAGCGGCGTGACCATTCTGCTCGTCGAGCAGAATGTCGCGCTTTCACTGAAAATGTCCGAACGAGCTTATGTGCTGGAAAACGGCAGAATGGTTCTATCCGGCTCCGGCAGCGAGCTCCGGCACGATTCGCGAGTGCGCCGAGCCTATTTGGGGTTATGAATCGCCGTGTTTTCTTCAACGGAGCACTCGAAGCTCTGTCGCTCACACTCTTCTTCGCCAGCGTCTCGCTCCTCATCCCGGCTTGCAATGACGCTGCGCGATTCTTATGAAAAAAGCCACTTGCGAGGATTCTATTTCCCAGATAACAAGAAGAGTTAGCGTCCCGCGCAATGAAGCCAGAAGGAGATCCGCATGGCGGCCAATGAGATCAAGAAATCTAATCAACGCTGGCAATCCGACGTCATCGTCGATCTGATCAAGCAATACGAATTTCCCTATATCGCGCTCAATCC
>JBIOXP010000601.1:0-2998 GCA_044869705.1 Binatia bacterium
TTGCCTCAAGCGAAGTAAAGGTGTGGCATCGGTACTGAAATAGGCGTCGAAGATCGCGTTCATTCTTTCGCGCAGGGCTTTCATGTAGAAATGGAGAAGGGAAGTCAATAATCGCAGTCGGTTGCAAGCTATTTTGAACTTTGCGATATCATCCGTAAATACGCGGCTTGGAGACCAAGATTTAATGACTGAAAGAAAAGTGATGGTCCAAGAAACGGCGACAAATAACAACTGGGATCTCGAAGCGGATGTCCTCGTGATCGGTTCGGGTGCGGCCGGATTACCCGCCGCGATTAAAGCAGTCGAAGCGGGGGCTTCGGCAGTCGTTGTCGAAGCCAATTATGATGTCGGCGGGCACGCGATTTTGAGCGGCGGACATATGGCTTTGGGCGGTGGCACAAGCGTTCAGAAAAAATACGGCGTCGTGGATTCAGCGGATATTGTATTCTCCGATCTGACCGATTGGTCGATTGCTCAACCGAATGGTTCGCCCGACTACCGCTATAACGATCGCGCGTTGATGCGAGCCTTTGCCGATCACTGCGCCCCGACCTTCGAGTTCCTGCTCGAGCACGGTGTGCAATTCGCCGACAAACCGCCGGATAATCATGGGGCATCGACGACGGGGAATTCGGCGCCCCGAGAAAGTCACTCGTTTTGGACGAAAGGGGCCGGGCTCGAAAGTCCCAACGCGGCGCCGGGAACCGGGGTGATCCGTCCATTGGAGGCAAGCGCGCGCGCCAAAGGCGTACGCTTCTTGTTAAACTACAAGATGACGCGAATTCTTCGTGAGCCGACCACGAACGGAAGAAACGGTCGTGTGATCGGGATCGAGGCGCGGTACACGCCACGGCTCATGCCGGGCGCTACCACGCCGCTCAGGAGTTTTCGCTTCGATGGCAATATCGATCGCGACAACCCAACGCTGAATGTATGCGCGAAAAAAGCCGTGATTATCGCGACCGGCGGAAGCACCAGCCACCTCGAGTTTCGCCGGATGTTCGATCCGCGTTTGACCGCCGTCATCCAAGTGGGCGGCGAGCCGTATAGCTATCAGGATGCGAGCGGCGAGCTTGCCGCGATGGCGATTGGCGCATCGCTTTGGGGCCTGGCAAACCAGACGTTGGAAAACGGCGCAACCATGCGCACTCAACGGGCACTCGCCACGAAATACAACTATACGACATGGAAGCTCGAAAGCCCGATTTTTCCGCTGGTCCGCGCGACCGGTTTCAATGTGAAAGATTGGCAGAATTTGATTTTGGTGAATCAGGTTGGCAAGCGGTTTTTTGATGAGACGAAAGGCGATGTCCCGCACGGTAACAATGGCGGTCAAATCACGCCCTATACGCCGAATGATTACCGCAATGCGGAGAAGCTCGAATACAACCCCACGAAATATAATTTTACCCATGCCGCGCTGGCGATGAACGAGTATTCGGCGCCTCCCGATTACTGCCCGGGGCCGATCTGGGCGATCTTCGATGCGGCAGCGGTGCAACGCGAGGGTTGGAAGGTGGTGGTGCCGTATGTCGATCCTGATGGTTATTTCTTCTCGGCCGATACTCTCGAAGAGCTCGCCGCCGCGATAAAAAACGAATATCAGGCAAAACCGATGAAGGGCGAAACATTGCGCGCGACGGTGGAGCGCTATAACTCAATGGTCGATCGCGAAGTTGACAGCGATTTCCGAAAGCCGTCGCCAAAATACAAGATTCAAACGCCGCCGTTCTATGCCGCCTGGGGGACCGTCGTGGTGCACGATACGCGTGCGGGATTGAGAATCAATGCTAAATGCCAGGTCATGGACATGAACGGCCATGTGATTCCCGGCCTGTATTGCGCCGGCGAGTCCGCCGGCGGCTTCAACCAGCACGGCATGGGACGCTGCGCGACGCAAGGATATATTGCTGGGCTAAACGCCGCGGCAGAAGAGCCGTGTCGATAGGTCTCATCGCGTGACCGGGCTACCCTAGCCGGCCTTTCGGCTGATCTGCTTTAGTAATTTTTCCCAGCCTTCGAGTTCTTTTTCGTACTTTTCCGTGACGATGCCGTGATCCGGTCGCCAGCGTTTGAAGCCCAGATTCTTAGTCGCGCTGCCGTAGTCATATTTCTCCAAAACCGATTGGCCTTCGGGTCCTAAAAGATAGTCGGCGAGCAACAAGGCGGCATGCGGGTGGGGTGGTTGCACCGCAATCGCGGCGCCGCCGACGTTTGTTGGAACGATATCCATGGGTACCCAGTTCACGGGCGCGCCTTTGGCAATGGCGTTTAGGGTATGGTTGCGAAAGATCGCCGGCGAAGCGAGTACCTCACCCGAAGCGATCAAATCGAGAAGCGCCGGAGGAATGATCGTGTGCAGCGCAATTTCCTGCACCTTGAGCTTCTGGACAAATTCGTTTCCCTTGGTCCTGAGCATCGCGCCGATCACTTTGTAAGCCGGGTCGCTGACGGAAACCCCCATTCGCCCCTTGAGTGCGGGATGCAGCAGCCCATCGTAATTTTTCGGTACGGCGTCTTTGCCCAGAAGCCTGGTGTTGTAAGCAAAGCCGATGTACGACTCGCGGGCAATCGCCCAGAAATACAACCCGCGCTCGCCTTTTTCCTTGGCATCGTCCGGATAAGACTTGAAATGTGGCGAATGATAAGGCCGCAGCAGAAAGGCGTCGCGCATGAACAAGAGATTACCTTCGGTGGTTTCGACGGTGTCGACGATGTATCTTCTGGCCTTGGATTCTTCCATTATGCGCGTTGTCATCTCGGAGCCTGAGACGCGATAAGCTTCGACTTTCACTCCCGGATATTTGGTCTCAAATGCCTTCACCATTGCTTTGTATGAATCGCCCGCCAGAGACGTATACCAGGTAACTTTGCCTTCGGTCTTTGCACCGCCGTACATGATTTGCTCACGATCCTTGCCGTCGTAGGTGACAAGCTCGGCGATGGTCGTTGGTCGACCGGTCTGGGCGCTCGAACCCGCCGGACAGAGAAATATTGC
>JBIOXP010000602.1:0-5373 GCA_044869705.1 Binatia bacterium
ATCCATTGAACTTGATGGGCGCGCGGCTTTGCAGCAAGGCGGGGAACGGATTGGCGCCGCTGGAAATTCGTGGCGGCAATTTGACCGGCATCCGCTACCGGATGCCGGTGGCAAGCGCGCAGGTCAAGTCGGCAATCATCTTAGCCGCGCTCCAGGCGCGCGGCGCGAGCACGATCGAAGAGCCGCAAAAATCACGCGATCACACAGAAGTGATGCTGCGGGGTTTCGGCGGGAATGTGGAAATTGACGGTTCGCTGATCACAATCGAGGGCGGACAAAGCCTTCGCGCTCAGGACGTTCGTGTTCCCGGCGACATCTCGTCGGCGGCCTTTTTTCTCGTCGCCGGCGCGATCATTCCCGGATCGGATTTGACGATCCGAAACGTCGGGTTGAATCCAACCCGTGATGGCGTGATCGATATTCTCGGGCGCATGGGCGCAAGCCTGCAATGCTTCAACGAACATTACCAGGCGGGCGAACGCGTCGCCGATATTCGAGTGCGCGCTGCTGAATTGCGGGCGGTTACTGTCGGCCCGGAATGGGTGGCCCGAACCATCGACGAGTATCCGATTCTTTCGATTGCCGCCGCGCTCGCGGATGGCGTGACAACATTCTTGGACATCAAAGAGCTGCGCTATAAAGAGTCCGATCGAATCAGCGCGATGAGCGAAGGTCTACGCCGCCTGGGTGTGGCGGTCGAGGAGCGCGAAGACGGCATGTTGATCCAAGGGAGCGCGCGTTTCAAAAGCGCCGAGATCAGGAGTTACGCGGATCATCGCATTGCCATGGCGTTTGCTATCGCCGGCTTGCGCAGCGAGGTGGGTATCGCAATTGACGATGCTGCATGCGTCGATATATCGTTCCCTAGCTTTTTTGATTTACTGAGGAAAATTTGTTTGCATTAGGGGTTGAGACGGAGGATAGTCCCGCGACAAGGGAGGACAATTTGATCGTCGCGATCGACGGACCGTCAGGCGCCGGCAAGAGCACGTTGGCAAAAAAATTGGCCGAGAAGCTGGGCTTCATCTACTTGGATACGGGCGCAATGTATCGCGCGCTGGCGCTCAAAATTTTGCGCCAGAAAGTCGACTTGGCGGACGAGCAAAAACTGGCGCAGCTGGTCAACTCAACAGCGGTTGATTTGCAAGGCGACGGCGCCGAATTGAGAGTTATCCTCGACGGCGAAAATGTCGCCAGCGAAATTCGCACCCCGGCGGTGAGCCAAATGGCATCGAAAGCTTCAGCTCTCAAGCTCGTGCGCGACCGCATGCTGGAGTTGCAGCGCCGGCTTGGAGGGCGGGGCAGCGTCGTCGCGGAAGGGCGCGATATCGGTACGGTGATTTTCCCAGACGCACAAGTCAAAATATTTTTGAGCGCCTCGGCCGCGGAACGCGCGCGGCGCCGATGCGCGGAGCTGAGAGCAGCCGGGCAGCCGGTTGACGTCGAGGTGACGCTGCGGGAGATTGAAGAACGGGATAAAAGAGACAGCGAGCGGGCGCTGGCGCCGCTACGGAAAGCGGAGGACGCCCTGATGATCGATTCGTCCAATTCTACGGCCGACGAGGTCGCAGCCTGTGTTTTGGCGGAGATTCGAATGAAGCAAAACGAAATTTAAATAGATCGGAGTTGGTTTGCATGGCTGAACAGGATGAACAGAAGCAGGGCTCCAATACGAGCGGCGCCAGTGAATTCGAGGCGATGTTCGAGGAGAGCCTGCGCACGGTCAAGCCCGGCGGCGTTGTTAAGGGCAGAGTGGTCGGCGTGACATCGACCCATGTGCTGATCGACGTCGGTTACAAATCCGAAGGACAAATTCCTATCCAGGAGTTCACCGACCGACAGGGAAACGTGCAAGTCAAAGTTGGCGATGATGTCGACGTTTATTTCGATTCGTCAGAGAGCGAAGGGGGCGGCATCGTCCTTTCGCGTCAGCGAGCAGAAAATCTAAAGATTTGGGAAGAACTCGAGCGCGCCTTCAATGAAGAAAGAGGCGTCGAAGGTCGGATTGTGGGCAAGGTCAAAGGCGGATTCAAAGTCGATGTCGGTGTGCCTGCGTTCCTTCCCGGCTCACACGTCGATATTCGGCCCAACCGCAACCTCGATCGGTTTATTGGCACAACGGATCGTTTCGCCATTCTCAAATTCAATCGCGGCCGCGGTAATGTCGTGGTATCCCGGCGCGCGCTGCTTGAACGAGAGCGAGAGACACTCAAGAAGGAAATTTTGAAGGTTCTCGAAGAGGGAGTTATTCTCGAAGGTACCGTCAAGAACATCACCGGCTATGGCGCGTTTGTCGATCTCGGCGGCATCGACGGCATTCTTCACATCAGCGATATGTCCTGGGGCCGAATCAATCACCCCTCGGAAATCGTCCAAGTGGGAGAAAAAATCAAAGTCGTCGTGCTCAAGTTCGACGCAGAAAAAGAGCGGATCTCGCTTGGCATGAAACAGCTGACGCCGGATCCCTGGCATACCGTCGCTCAAAAGTATCCGATCGGCGCGCGCGTGCAGGGAAAGGTGATCAGTATTATGGACTATGGCGCCTTCGTCGAGTTGGAAAGCGGCATAGAGGGATTAGTGCACATTTCCGAGATGTCCTGGACCCGCAAGGTGACGCACCCCTCGAAGATCCTTCAAGTGGGGCAGCAAGTCGAGGTGGTCGTGCTCAACGTCGATGCCAGTCATCGGCGAATTTCTCTCGGGCTGAAGCAGGTGATGGCGAATCCCTGGGAAGCGGCCAAAGAAAAATATCCTGTCGGCAGTATCGTCAAAGGACCTGTGCGCAATATCACCGATTTCGGGATTTTTGTGGGTATCGAAGAAGGAATCGACGGTCTTGTGCATATTTCCGATCTGCACTGGACCAAGAAGGTCAAACATCCATCGGAATTGTACAAGAAGGGCGACGTCGTCGAAGCCAGAGTCCTCGGCGTCAACGTGGAAAATGAGCGTTTTTCTCTCGGCATCAAGCAACTCGCTCCGGATCCTTGGAAAGTCGTGGCGGATCGGCACCCCGTCGGGTCGAAAATAAAGGGACAGGTGACGAGCGTCCCCGAGTTTGGTGTTTTCGTGCGCATCGAAGAGGGTGTGGAAGGGCTCATTCATGTTTCCCAACTCAGCACCGAACGCGTCGACAAGCCGTCGAGCCTATATAAGGTTGGCGATGAGGTGGAAGCCGAGGTGGTTAGCATCGACCCGAACGATCGAAAAATCGGCCTCAGCATCCGCGCCCTGCGCCGCACCGAAGAGCGCCAGGAAATGGAGAGCTACTTGAAACGAGAAAAAGAAGGCGCCCGTTTTTCTTTCGAATCGCTCTTGGGCGACGAGCTGCGTCTCGATAAGGAAGACGATGCCCAGAGCGGGCGCAAAGGGCGCGGTTAGACACTCGCCGTCTTTCTTATACCGATTTCAATTGCGAACATGAGAAATCATTTTATATTACGCGGCCTGGGCATATTGTTTGTCGTTGTCCTGGTGCTGTTCACGGCGGTTTTCTTCTTTGCGTATGTGACTGGCGGCGATCCGCGGGTTCTAGCGCTCTTCTCCGGCGATGGCGTCGGAGTTCTGCAGATCGATGGGGCCATCGACGATTCGCACGAAGTGCTTGCCGAAATGAAACGTCTTAAAGAAATGCCGTGGGTTAAGGCGATCGTCGTGCGCATCGACTCGCCGGGCGGAGCGGTGGCGCCGACGCAGGAGATATTCGAAGAGATTCAACGGTTCAAGAAACAGAAACCGATTATCGCCTCGATGGGCGGGATGGCGACATCAGGCGGCTATTATATTGCCGCCGCATGCGACAGGATTGTTGCGAATCCGGGGACTCTGACCGGTTCCATTGGGGTGATTATGCAACTCAGCAACGTCGAAGAGCTGATGAAAAAGATCGGCGTCAAAGGCGTTAACGTGAAAAGCGGCGCCAATAAGGATCTCGGGTCGCCGTTTCAGACCCTATCGCCGGAGGGCCGCGAAATTCTTCAATCTCTGGTCGACAACGTGCACAGTCAATTTGTCGCGGCTGTGGCGAAGGGTCGTCGCATGAGCGAAGCACAGGTGCGGAAGCTCGCCGACGGACGAGTTTTTTCAGGAGCGCAAGCCAAAGATCTGGGATTGGTGGATCAGTTTGGAACTTTGGAAGATGCCGTCGAGCTAGCGGCCAAACGCGCCGGGCTCGAATCCGAGCCGGCGGTATATTATTCGCGCCCGGAGCAAGAGCGTTGGTGGGAACGCATTTTCATGGGAGTTTTCGGTCGCCGATTCCCCGGCACGGATCGGGCTTGGCTGCGCTACGAATGGTCACCGGCGCTGCTGCAGTAGCTTAAATTCTTTGGCGTTGTGAGGGAGATGATATGACCAAAAGGGACTTAATCGATGAGGTGAACAAGAGATTTCCTCATCTGTCGCGGCGCGACTCAGAAGTGATCATCAACGCAATTTTCGATTCGATGGTAGAAGCGTTGGCGCAAGGCGACCGTATCGAGATCCGCGGCTTTGGCAGTTTTGTCGTCAAGCATCGACGCGCCCGGCAAGGACGCAATCCGAAAAGCGGCGCCTTGGTTTCAGTGGCGGCCAAAAAAGTGCCTTTCTTCAAAGTCGGCAAAGAATTGCGCTTGCGAGTCGATGGCAAGCCCTATGATCCGAACGAAGACGGAGATGATGAGTGAAGCAAATCTGGGCGCCCTGGCGCATGGCGTATATCGATCAGGGCGCCGAAACCGAAGCGTGTATTTTCTGCACGCTGTATCGAGAAGCGGATTTACGAGCTGCGTTGGTTCTGGCGCAAACGGAACATTCCACTGTGATGCTGAACAAGTATCCGTATAACAACGGGCACTTGTTGCTGGCGCCGAAACGTCACGAAAGCGATCCAACCCAATTATCGGCGCAACAATTTACTGATCTCAACGAGCTGCTGCGGCGATCCATCGATATCATTCGTCAGGCGCTCCGTCCCGATGGAATGAATCTCGGCATGAACCTCGGGAAGTGCGCCGGCGCGGGGCTCGCCGACCATTTGCATTGGCACGTTGTGCCGCGCTGGGAAGGAGATAGCAATTTTATGCCGGTGGTGGCGGAGACTCGCGTGATGCCGCAGCACTTGCTCGATGGCTACGATCGTTTAAAGCCGATGTTTCAGATCTGAGGAGGTTAATCCGCAGCCTGCAACATGTTACTGTGACTTGAAACAGTGAGATATTGGAAAACCGCAGAGCGATATTGAACGAGAAAAAAATGAATGGGAGGCCACACTCAGTGAGCGAGGCAAAAACACTAGGCGAACTCAAAAAAAGCGGCGTGTCCGTTCTACCGGTGCGTGAGGAAATGCGAAAAAATCTCGTCCGGCATTTGGAAAATGGCCAGCGCATACTTCCC
>JBIOXP010000603.1:0-6858 GCA_044869705.1 Binatia bacterium
GCGCCATCCAGAGCTCGAAGACCGGATTGCGCAAAAAATCGGCGAAGAGTTCACGACTCCGGCGATTGGCGGACATGCGCGCATGCTGCCGGTCCTCGGCAAAGCTCTCGGAGTCTCGGCTGAAGAGATGATCGAGTGTGAGCTCATTCCGGAAGCTCGCGGCCTGGTCGATTTTTTTGTCCGCTCGTGGATCGATATCCCGCTCGCCGAGTGCTTCGCCGTACACATGGAAGAAGAAATATTCGGTTTCATTTCACGGGACTTCCGCCAAAGCTTGCCCAAATACGGCGTCAGCAACGAAGCGATGAAATATTTTCGCGTGCATGAGGAAGCCGATCTCGACGAAGATCATGGCGGCACGAATCAGGCGATTCTGGAGGTCGCGCTCCAGGACGGGTACGGCAACGAGCGCGCCGGCTGGCCGCTCGAATACTGCGGCAAGATCGCGGTGCAGATGATCGGCAATTTTTACGATGGCGTTTATCGGCGCTACCCTTAAGCAGCTCAAAAGATTCAATCGCTGCGCTCGGTTCAAACCGTTCAAATCGTCAGAGGCGCGCTCCGCCTCGGCGGGCTTGAATCTTTTGAGCGGCTTGGAGCGGTTGAACGTCTCGACAAGTCCAGAGAGGTGAATTTTGGAACAGCCCAAAGAAATCCAAGAGCTGAATGAAACGCTTCGTCCGCGCTGGCTCTCGGGACTGTGGAATGTCGACCATGCGGAGCGTCCGTCCGATCCGAAGACTCGCGTAAAGCCGCATCTTTGGAAGTGGGATGATGTCTACGACAGCCTGCTCCAGGCCAAGGAAAAGATTTCTGTTGCGAGCGGCAGTGTGGAGCGGCGCGTGATTCGACTGGTGAATCCCGGGCTGGCCGAAACCGAAATGACCAGCCACACCATTCTACTATCGTTTCAGTTGATTCAACCCGGTGAAATAGCACCCGCACATCGCCATACCATGAGCGCGTTTCGCTTCATTCTCCAAGGCCATGGCGCGTATACCAATGTCGACGGTGAAAAGATGGTTATGGAAGATGGCGATTTGATTCTCACGCCGCGCGGCTCCTGGCACGAGCATGGCCATGAAGGCGATGAGAACATGGTCTGGATCGACGGGCTCGACGTCCCCTTTGTTCAAGCGCTACAGCAGATTTCGTTCGATCCCTACAATGGGCGCTTGCCGGTCACCGAACGGGCTGATGCCGCATCGTTTTACGGCGTCACGCGACCCGTAGGGACGGCCTCTCGAGCCCCAAAGCTCATGCATTATCACTGGCGCGACACCTATCCGGCTCTGCAACGGCTCGCCCGGCTTCCGGCTAACAGTTTGGATGGCGCGGCGCTCGAATTTATCGATCCGGCAACCGGGGGTCCGACCCTGCCGACGATGTCGTGCCGAGTGCAGATGCTCCGGCCCGGCGAAAAAACTCAATCGCATCGCCGCACCAGCACGGCAATTTATCACGCGTTTCGCGGCAGCGGCACGACGATGATCAACGGCGAAAAATTTGTCTGGCAAAAAGGCGACACATTCATCGTGCCGTTGTGGTCGTGGCACGAGCATAGGAACGCATCAGCAAAAGATGAGGCGATTCTCTTCTCAATGCATGATGAGCCGATTTTGCGGGCGTTCGGGCTTTACCGGGAGGAAGCGCAAGCTAATAACTGACGAGCGAAACCGTCTCGCTAGGTTCGCGTGTCTCCCGACTCGCCAGTCAGTAGCATCGTCGGCTACTTGGCCAGCTCCCGGTTGATTTCCTCGACGATGGTGAAATCGAAGACCCGGTCGAGCGGCATTTCGCCGGTAAATTTCACCTGCCGTTTGCGCTCATTGATAAGCGCCTCCATGCCCGAGCGGCTCAATGTCCCATCCTTCGATAAACTCTTCATGAAGACATTGTAAGTGTGCTCTGCGGTCTCTTGGTCCAGGCGCAGCCAGTTGGACAGAATCGAAATCAGTTCATTGCGATTGCGGGCTTCGTTGCAATAGCGGATCGCGCGAACGGTAGCAGTTAAAAATTTCTTGAGCTCGCCGCGCTGCCGTTCGATCATCGTGTTCGCCGTTGCCATACCCACAAACGGTAGGTCAATCTCGTCGGCGACGTCGAGGAGCGTTTTCAGTCCCGCTCGCCGCGCCAGTACCACCCCCTGCGGCCCGAGCATTGCTGCGTCGATCAGTCCTTGCTTGAGTTGCTGCAGCCTCACGTCCTCATCTCCAACCGCCAGAATTTTGGCCTCCTTCTCCGGGTCAACCTGATACTTTCTCAGAACCAAGGTTGTAAGCACATAGGTGCTCGCGCCGGGGGCGTCCACGCCGATGATCTTGCCGCGCAACTCCGCTACGGATTTGACTTGCGGCTTCACGACGAACGAATCCATCGGCCGGGTGGAAAAGAAGGTCACTATTTTAAACGGGAAGCCTCTTAGAGTCGCGCCGGCCGCCGTGCCGGTAGCCGTTGTGTATTGTATTTCACCGTTGCTGAGCGCGGCCGGCACGATCGACGGTCGCATCATAATGAATTCCGACTGCACGCTTTCTTGTGCGTAAAACCCCTTTTTCCACGCGACGATCGCCGGGAAATAGCTCGCTGATGGACTCGGCACACCGACTCGCGCCAGAGTAAGGCTCGATGCCGGCAGTGCTCGAAGCGAGAAAATGGCAATTACGGTGAGAAGAGTGAAAGCGCCTTTGATCATCGAGCCTCCAAATTTTTTCCCATCGCTCCAAATCGCCATGCTGTGCCGAACATTCACTTACGTTACTCGAACAGAGTCTTTAAATGTGCGTATATCTTGGCCGTAGAATTTCCAATCCCTCGCTCGCCTCGATATGACGGGCAAAGCGGTACTTGCCCTCCTTCCCATCGATCGTCAGAGTCGGCAATTTGGCAACGCTGCCCTGCTCGACTTTGGCGACGATAAAATGGTGCCCCGAACGATTCAGGCCACGGCGCGCCGCGGCTTCGAAGCTCTCGACTGTTCTTGCGATTGTCGCATTGACGATACCCGCGGCGCGCGCGATCGCGGCGAGATCGGCCTTACCCGCGGTGGCCGATTTCAATCCGCCGCCGCCTTCATACGATTCGTTGTCCAGCACAATGTGGAGAACGTTGCTTAGATTTTGATTCGCCAGGTCAGCCAAGCTCGCCAGATTCAGCAACAAATTGCCGTCGCCGTCGAGCATGACGACCTGGCGGTGCGGCAGCGAAACGGCAACGCCAAGTCCGACGGCGGCGCACAAGCCCAAATTGACTTGCAGTAAGTTCGCATCGCTGGGACGAAGCGCGTTCCACTCGCGGCAGATCGGTCCAACATTGGTGACGACGATGGTTTTCTCGTCAAGCAGCGGTGCCAGTGATTTCAAGCAGTCGAAGCGCTTCATTTGATGGTTTCTCCCGTGAGCAGTACGGCAACGGGCCGTTGCCAGCTGATCGTCGATCCTTGCGCATCTACGATCGCCGATGAAATTTCTTCATTTCTAGAAATCACGCTGTACGGCGCGTTGAGGACTTTCAGGAGCGGCTCGGTGGTATCCTTGTATGGCCCCATCAACCAAAAAGCATCGCCGATATCGCCGCGATAGGGAATCAGCAGAAGCAGCGGCAGGCTCCACGCCATGCAGAGGCTTGTCAGCGGCCATGCAGCGACCAGCAAACCCGAAGTTGGGACCAGCAGCGCCGGCCGCTTGCCGCTCAACCATGCACCGACGCAGACGCCGACGCCGATCGCTTCGTTGCTCACGGGAACATAAGTAAAGTCCTGATCATTCACGACCCGTTCCTGTAACACGGAAAAATCCGAGTCGGGCATAAGCGAAACGAAATCGACTCCGGCTCGCTTCAAACCGTCGACGACAGCATCGACCGCCGCTTTATCCATCGCTGCTCCTGTTTTTTGTAATCACCTCTGCCAACGCAAAAGGTTAATCTCTGTCGCTTTCGCCGAAGGATTTGTTGGTCCTTCATTGATGGACTTTCTCTTGCCTGGCGGCGAGGTAAAACCGCTTAGCCGGATTGATCACGGCTTCCACCCTTTCGCTCGTAACTCGTTGCGCACTTTCGCGGCTAGAGAATAGTCGAAAATACGGTCGAGCCGCGGCGCTGTTTTCAGTCCCGCGCGCTCCACGACGTGCTCGAGGGACTTGGCCTGGATTTCCTCGCTGACCATGCCGTCCTGAGTGAGGCTCGGTCGCATCAGCTCGTAGATTTTGGCCGTCGCTTCTTCGGACGTTCGCAGAAATTTGCCGAGCAGTGCGATCGATTGCGCCCGTAAATCACGAAAGTGAATAAACCCTTTGAGCGTCCCTCGGACGAATTTCTCGACCAGTGGACCTTCGCCGTTCAACACCTGATCGGTGACGTTGATCGTTCCCTGCAGCTCGATCCACTCCTGTTCCACAAACGAAACGAGTTGGCGGAAACCCCCGTCCTGCGCCATAAGATTTGACGGGATCGACAACATTGCCGCGTCCACGGAACCCGCTTGTAAGGCAAAGTAGCGCGCGGTGCCGCCGCCGACCGGCAAAACCACAACGTCGCGAGTGCCATCCAACCCGTGCTTTTTCAACAGCTCGCGCAAAAGCGAGTCCGGCCCGCTGCCAATGCTCGAAACGCCGACTTTGCGTCCCTTGAGGCTCTCGACAGAGCGTAACTCCGGCCGGGCGTAGAGCCAGAACATCGGCCGGCTGAACGTGGTAAACATAAAACGCATTGGCGCGCCGCGCAGAATCGGCAGCAATCCGGCACCGCCGCCGGTGGAGAACTTTACATTTCCTCCGAGCAGAGCTTGAGTGCCTATTGCCGAGGGCATCACGATCAACTGCACGTCGAGTCCCTCTTGCCGGTAGTAGCCGCGGTCGCGAGCGATCGAAAAGGCGGTGACCGCGGGAGTGATCGCCGGAATTTGTACCGGAACTTTGATCAAATCCTGCGCGCGGCCGTTCGATCCCGCAAGCTCGATGATCAGGATCGTGACGAACTGCAACCAAATAGGCATTCGGCTTCCTTTGTGCTATTGGCGAGTAGAAATGTTCTCAACGAGTAGCGCACGCTAGCGTTTCAAATAGCAGCTGTCAATGAATTTACGGAGGATCCTGTGACGAAGTTCGGTGTTTTTCTTCCCGTCTCCGGACGCGCGGCCGGTCGAAAGACTCTGATGCAAGCAGCGCAGCGGGCGGAGGCGCTCGGTTACGATTCGGTGTGGGCTGCCGATCGACTGGTTATGCCATGGAAGATCGATACGACGTACCCGTATAGTAAGGAAGCCACTTTCATCGTGCCGCCGGACCGGCCCTTTTTCGATACGCTCACTTGCCTGGCATTCCTGGCTGGATGTACGGAGACGATTCAGCTCGGCATGAGCGTGATGGTGATGCCCTATCGTCACCCGCTGCACTGGGCCAAGATCGCAACGACCATCGATCAGCTTTCAACCGGAAGACTCATTCTAGGTGTCGGCGTCGGCTGGATGGAAGAAGAGTTCGCTGCCATGAATGCGCCATTCAAAGAGCGCGGCAAGGTTTCCGACGAGCAACTGAGATTGCTAAAGCATCTTTGGACAGAAGAGCATATCAGTTTTCACGGCGACTATTACAAGGTGGATGACATCGCTTTCAATCCGAAACCGTTTCAAACACCGCGCCTGCCGATCTGGATCGGTGGTGAGGGAAAATACGCGCAACGCCGCGCCGGACGGTATGGAGACGCATGGTTTCCCTATTTTGTGCGAATCACGCCTCAGGGCTTGCTAGACGGGTTTAAAAACGTGCGGCGGGAAGCACAGCAAGCCGGACGCAATCCGGATGAGGTAAAGCTCGCGTGCTGCTTGCCCGTCGAGCTAACCGCAGCCGATGCGCCGCCGATCCAAGAGTACTTGAAAGGCGGCGTGCAGCAGGTTGCGGAGAGATTGCGCCAATTCATTGACGCCGGAGTGATCCACATTGGGCTACAGTTCATGATTCCTCATTATCCGGAGCGCCAGGAACAGATCGAACGCTTTGCACAGGAAGCGCTCCCCGCCTTGAAAGCTTACAAGCCCTGATGTGTTCGTGACCCGTGCCGGCGCACTCCGACGGTTTAAACCGTTTGAACGGCTTCAACGTTTTGAACTCTGCGTCAGTCGATTACTTGAACTTCAGCCACGGCACGGATAAATCTTTACATCATCAATTCGACAAGGATGGGTTCGTTTCATGGCCAATTTACCCAGAGTTGCAGTGATTCTAACTGGCGGCACCATCGATTCGCTCGGCAAGGACCGTCTCGATCTTGCGTGGTATATCGAAGCTGGAAAACGGCTGGGCGATGGTGAATTGCTGCAGCAGTTGCCGGAGCTCAAGGGGATTGCGCAAGTCGAGGAGTTGCCGTTTCGACGCCTGCCGAGTCATGCTTTGGTGGATAAGGACTGGCTCGATCTCGTGCGCACCATTCATAAAATCTTCGACGAAGACAAAGCGGATGGTATCGTCATCACGCACGGGACGAACACCATTGAAGAAACGGCATACTTTCTCAATCTAACACTCAAGACCGATAAGCCCGTCGTGGTCGTCGGCTCGATGCGTCCGGCATCAGCCATCAGCGCGGATGGCTACTTGAACCTGGTGAACGCCGTCAAAGTCGCAGGGCACCCCGACTCCCGAGGGCGCGGCTGCCTGCTGGTGATGAACGATACGATCTTCAATGGCCGCGATGTGACGAAAAATGCCACCTACCGAGTGGAAGCGTTTCAGTCGCGCGACCTCGGCCCTCTCGGATACGCGGATGGCGACGGCAAGATCGTCTATTACCATCAGCCGGTGCGCAAGCATACGACCGCGACGGAATTCGACGTGCGCAATCTCCAGTCGTTGCCGCGGGTGG
>JBIOXP010000604.1:0-7393 GCA_044869705.1 Binatia bacterium
ACGCCCTCCAAGAGATCCCACCCGATCGCGTGCGTTATCACATTTGCTGGGGCAGTTGGCATGGCCCGCATACCACCGATTTTCCGCTGCGCGACATCGTTGATGTGATGCTCCGTGTGAATGCTCAAGCCTACTTGATTGAAGCCGGCAATGTCCGCCACGAACATGAATTGAAAGTCTGGCGCGACGTGAAGCTTCCGGCCGGAAAGATTCTCATCCCCGGCGTCGTCAGCCATTCCACCGATCTGGTCGAGCACCCGGAACTGGTCGCCGATCGCATCATTGGTTTCGCTGAACTCGTCGGCCGAGAAAACGTCATCGCCGGCACCGACTGCGGTCTCGGCGGCCGCGTCCATCCGCAAATCGCCTGGGCCAAGCTCCGCGGGCTTCGCGACGGCGCCGCGCTCGCGAGCAAAAAATTGTGGAGTTGAATGCGAACTGCCTGTGCAAAACAACGAAGCACCTAAGATAGCCTGTAACTAAGATCTAACATTCCTTCCTCGGTATTCAGAACCGCGCTGGGCGCCGAGAAGCTGCTCACCTACGCGATACGAGACAATGCCCCCTTGGCAGGAGCGATTCGCCAAAAATCTTAAGCAGCCATTGCCGCTGGTTTGATGGGCGGGCGCAGGCACAGACTGAGCACGGCGGAGGTGAATAGCATGCCGATGAAGATGCTAAAGGACAGGTAATAACTTTCCGTGTAGTCGAAGAGCAAGCCGAAGAACGGCGGGCCGCCGGCTGAGAAGACGCTGGTCACCAGCGATCCCATACCGCGAATTTTGCCCAACGAGATGCGGCCGAAAAAATCGGCCCAAATCGTTTCTGCTAAGATTGCCGTTCCGCCCATGCCAATCCCGTAGATAAAAAAGCCGGCATACAGCGGCAGCAATCCGGGGAATGAGAGCGCCAACAACAAGCCGGCGCCTTGGAGCGCGCATTTCGCCATATTGAGGATGCCGTTATCCATCCGGTCCGCGAGCGTGCCCCACACGATCGGCGTGCTGAACTGCATCACGGCGATGATGCTCATCACCGACGCCGCTACCAGGGTCGGATGGCCCTGATCGGTGACATAAGAAAACACGTGGAGGTTGAGGCCGGTGACACCGATCTGGGCGACGCCGAAGGTGCTGGCAATGAGCCAGAAGACCGGCGTGCGCAGCGCTTCGCGCCGTCCCCACACGACGTTGTCGGCGCCGGTGCGCTTGGCGTAGCGACGCTTCTGCGGCATGGCGGCCGTTGCTATAGCTTCCACAGGGCCGCCGTCCGGTAGCAATCCCATTTCTTCCGGCGAGCGGCGCATGAACAGCAGCGCCGGCGTGACCACCAGAAGCAACGTGAAAACGCCGAAGACCACCCAAGAGCCGCGCCAGCCGACGTAAAGCATCAACGTCGCCGCCATTACCGGCATGCAGACTTTAGCCAAGCCGTGGCCCATGCCGGCGATTGCGAGAGCGCGGCCGCGCATCCGGACGAACCAGCGAGCGATCGAAACGTTCACCACCATCGAACCCATCAACGAATCGCCCGGACTGACGAGCAGCCAACGCACCAGCATGAACTGAATGAAGTCACGTGCCTGACCGAGGCAGATAAAACCGCCGCCGGCAATCAAACCACCCGCCGCCATCAGCCAGCGACCGCCATGGCGGTCCATCAATGTACCGACCACGGGTGCCACAAAAGCGCCGATGAGAATCTCGCCCGAGCGGATCAGCGAAAAAATTCCGCGCGAAATGCCGAGATCGGCAGACAATGGTTTGAGAAATACGCTAAGAGTACTGGAGATGGAAAACGCCGAGGCGATATGCGCGAGAAAGCCGACGATGACGATGACCCAGCCATAATAGATCGGGTTTCTTCTTACCGGCTGCTCGATCAAAGGTGAGATTGACATCTCTAGCTTGTAGCAAGGATCGCGACGAAACTACAAGAAGAGAAGGTAGTAGCAACTAAAATATGCGCCATGCGTGTGCGCAGAGATGCCAGATTTCCGCGTAATGCGAAAGCCGCAAGTCGCAGACATCCGATTCTGCTTTCCCGCCCTCACCTTTCACTAGAGAAGCTCAACCCGCGGCGTCGAAACAAGGCTTATTGTGGAGATCAAGAAGGTCTTCGTGAAAACTGTGACCTGGACAACACTGCGAGACTGCGCTAGCTACGCTTAGACGAAAATTGCAATCGATTCGGATGAAATCCTGTAGTAGGCTAACTCTATCGCTCGTCTTCGTGACTTCGCAGATTCTTCCGATTCGACCTTCCCTGGCCACCACCATAGCTGTTCTGAAAACAGCGTCACAGATTGTTGCGGGCGCCGATAGTATGGGTCTGTTCGTTACCGGGAAGAAGCGCATCAGCTACGGGTTTTGCAAATCCACAAGATCAACGATTTCTTTATCGCGAGCGCCGGTCTTTACGATACTCGAGCCGGTCAGAATTTGAATATCACCGAGATCGTAAGAGGTGTGACGAGGAAAGGCGATCCGCTCGCGCTGGCTGTGAATCGCTCGAGTCGCGCGATCTCCGGCGCTCTGTCGCAGGCCCTAGCCGAATCGATAAAAGATGAGGCGCTGTACAATCTGCTCGTCCGGGGCAATGTTGTGACATTTTTCTTCGGACTGGAGGATGATAGGCCAGCGGTGTATATAAACCGCACGGTCATTGCGCCGCGCGAGAACTCGAGCCCACCTTCCATCTACAGCACTCAGGAGAACTGCGGTCCTTTGTGCATTCCTCCTGACCGTCATCCCTACTTGATCCATACGCCCAGTCAAGCAATGGACGATTTTCACTCTAATAACCCCGACTTACTGCAGGCTGAGCCGGTGACGTTTGTCCGGAGCATAATTTTTGCCGATATTGCAGCAAACAAAAATCGCTCGGGTCCGCCGGTGGATATTTTGCGACTAGACCAGGGCGGTGCAATGTGGATCGACAGGAAACCCAATTGCCCATAGCCGCGGCTCCTTGCGGCCGCCACTCACGAGTCGCGTGTTTCAACCCATAAGAACTCTTTGACCGAAGTAAAAACAATTTATTGTACCAGAAGGCAACAAGGTTTCATGAAATCGTTCGACGACGCGCATGGCATCGGATTTCGAATTGGGTCTGTGAACGAAGTATGACGCAGCCAGAGAAAGGATGATTTCCTATGGACACCGTCAGGGTCGCTTACCGGGACGATGATCGAACGCCGGTCATCTACTGCATCAGAGAAATGGGCGCGAAACATTATGGCATCAATGTCGAGGCTGTGAGGATCAAGCCTTACGGCGACTTCGAAGCGTCGCTCTTCAACGACACGGCCGACGTGCTGATCGACCACGTGGAATTTCTTTACGCCGAAGCCGCCAAAGGAAAAAAAATAGTTTTCTTTTGTGCTCCCAGGATCGTGCGCGGTTTGGATTTAATGGTGCCCGAACACGTCAAGGACGTGAGCGAGTTCGCTGGCAAAAGTATGGCCGTGAGGCAGTCGGGCCGGCCTTATACGGTTACGCAATGGCTGAGGATGATGGGATTGGAAGGCAAAGTCGGCGTTCCGATCTTCAGCGATGAAGACGTGGGAAGGTGGGGCCAGTGGAAGAAAGTCGTGAGCGGAGAGTGCATCGCTTGCTTCATGGACCCGCTGTATCGAGCAGAGCCTTTGAGAGCCGGTTTGAAAATCCTACCGGTTCCGGATCTGGCCGTAGTCAGCCATTACGCCCAGGCGTGCACCGCCGAGTTGGCGCGAAAGAAATTTGCCGTATTGAGAAATTATGTGAAGGCCGCCATTCATGGAATTTGCTGGATGAAGCACCGCAAGCAGGAAGCCATGAAAGTGGTTACGGGAGAGCCGATGAGGCGGATGAAAATCAGCGATGTGCATGAAATGGAGAAACATTTCGATGCGATTGTCGGCAAGCTCCAGATCAAACCCTATCCGACGCTGGAAGCTCTTGCCCACACTTACGAAATAGCTTGCCAGGAGTACGGCGCAAAAGGCTTAAACCCGCTGGCTCTCTGGGACATGCACTGGGTCAAGGAGCTGGACGATGAAGGATTTATCGATGGGCTGATCGACAATTTAGCTTGATCGGCTGAAGCAGCAGAGCTGAAGAAATACCACCGTGACCGGAATTCACTCTCTCCCTTGAGAGTCTATCTTCGCCATTGTCATTTCGAGCTGAAGGCGAGAAATCTTTTTTTTGCTGTGTAAGCTAAAAACGCAAAATCTCTCGCTTCGCTCGAGATGACAAGATGACGGTTCGCGGCGGGTCTTGAGGACAAGGAGTTTTTGCTGGCGGCGATTCGATCTTACTTTGTCGCCGCGCGGGCATACGACCAGTCGCGAACTTTAGAGATGTCGGGAACGGCGTCGGGTTTCAGTTTGAGGGCGAGGGCGGCGAACTCCATCGCCTGATGGATCACCGCGTCGTCCACGATCATGTTATCCGGCATATGACTGACCAGAAATTCGTAGCTCTTCGCGGCTTCGTCTTCCGGCACTTCGAGATAGCCTTTTAGGAAGCTGATCATTTCAGATTTCCTGTCCTTGACGTCTCGAGCTCCACCGGCCATGCCACGTTCGATACCTCAGGGTAAACTCCGTGAGAGATCTTGCATTGGGCTACATACCGAAGAAAGATTTCTCGCCTTCGGCTCGAAATGACACCTGCAACACCAAACTCGCCGCAAGCCCATTTATAAGCAATCAATGCTGCTTTAAGCCCCGTTTCGTTCCGCCAAAGCATCCATCAGCTCGGCCACCGACCCGAGCTTTTCTAGCTGGCGCGCTTTCGCGATGATTTCATCCTGGCGCGCAGCCGGCAGTCTTCCACGCGCGCAGGCGCGGAATTTGGCTTCGACCTCGGCCGAAGACATGCGATTTTTGGGATGGCCTTTGGGAAAAATAACCTCGACTTCCCGGCTCTCACCGCTGTGCAAAGTTAGTTTCACCACAGCCGGATAGCTGCCGGGCGTGTACTTGTTCAAACGCGCTTCAGTGCGGACCGAGACTCGCGCCATCGCTTCTCGCATTTCGGGTTGCAGCCAGCGGCCCGGGGCGAATTGCGCCTCAGAAATTTCGCCGTCTGAAAGAGCCGCTGCCGCAAGATAGTAGAAGCTATGATCGGCGCTCTCGCGACTCGCCGGATAGCGTCGTTGTTCGTCCGCGATTTGAGCGTTGACGATGGCGATATCGGCCATCGCCACATCGACGCGCTCGACTTTGCGCGCCGGATCGGCAATGCCCGCGCGCGCTTCCAGCACGCCGGCGACCAAGGTCTGGGCGGTGCCGATGCATGGGTAGGCTTTGATCGCGGAGTTCATGATTCTGTAAGGTTCGCCGATGGGTTGAGCGAGCAGATCCAGTTTTGCGCCGGCGAGCATCGCGGTGCTCAGCCCGCGCGCGTGTTCAATGACGCCGAGTGGACCGGTCATTCCTTCGGCCGCGAACAACGAGCAGAGAACCGCCTGCGACGCCACCATGGCGTTGGCGCTCGCCTTCGAATTGGCCAGCTGCCCGGTACGCACCGCGGCGAGCGTGTTGCCATGCGTGGCTGACAGCGCGGCCGCGTGGGCAAGCTCCTCCGCGTTCAATCCCATCAAGCGGCCGGCGATCAAAGGCGCCGTCAATGCCGATGCCGAGGTGTGATCCCAAGTGCCGCGAACTGGAATGATGTCCTGGATCCGGCAGTAAACTTCGTAGCCAAGCGCGATGCTCGCGATCACGTTCAGCCCGGAGGCGCGAAACTTTTCCCCGACGGAAAGCGCCACCGCAACATTGTCGCTTGGATGCCCCATCTGTCCGGGACCGATGTACGCATCGTTCAAGTCCAGCGCGCGAATCAAAATGCCATTGAGCAGCACGGCCTGCGGTAAATTGACGCGTTGCGATGAACCGATCACCGTGCAACCCGGATTTCCACCCAGTTCTGCAAAAACGCGCGCGGCGCGTGCAAACGCGGGCTCCTCGCGCGCCGCCAAGGCGCAGCCGATGGAGTCGAGGATCAGCGACTTCGTATTCTCGATAACTTCGGATGGAATTGCCGTCGGCGCAAGCTCGAGCACGTTGCTGGCGATTTGCTGCACCAGCGTAGCCTGTGAATCCGTGCCGGCCATCGGTCACGAGCTTTACTCCGACTCGGCCGGAGTCGCAACATGCTCTCTTTTCACGAAGTTCTCGACGCACGTCGCTCTATACACGCCCGGAACAGTTCATCATCGTGTCCGCGAGTCCTCCCGCATCGCGCTTTATTCGAGAATTCCAAAAATTTCCCCTGAGCTAGCCGCTGTCGCGGCATCCGTGTTAGACCCGTTTCGTCTCCATTCAGACCACTAGCGTTAGCCGAAACGAGGAGACGAGTTTGAGGTGATGAAAACAAGGCTCATCACCGCACAATCGAGATCGCGATCGTTCCCGCCACCACACAGACGGCCCCGAAAAGCGTTCGCAGCGTTAATCGTTCGATGTCGCGCAGAAAAAGCCAGCTGCCGAGCACGATCCACAAGGGACTCGTCGCGATGATCGGCGAGACGACGACGACCTGGCCAATGCTGAGCGCGATGATTCCCAGCAGGATGCCCAGTGTTTCCAACGCGCCCGCTATGACAAACGGCACCATCGCCCGAGAATCCCACACCGGTTTTTGGTTTTGGCCGGGTAAGAGTGTGGCGCTGGCCAGCCACGGGAGCGCTACGATGCCGATCACCGCCGCGAGGTAGAGCGGCTCGTTCGCAAGCTTTAGCGTGTAGCGGCGCAATGGATGCGACACGCCGGCAAGGAACGCGGCGCTTAACGGATAGGCGAGATGCCAGCAGCGAAAGCTCGCCTGCTTTGTGTTTCCTTGCCACGAGATCAGCGCGACGCCCGCGACGATCGCAATCGTGCCGAGCACGATCAAGAGATTCAACGACTCGCCCAAAAACAAAATTGCCAACGTTGTGCTGAACAACGGATGGGCGCCGCGTAGTGTTGTTCCCGCGGCGGCGCCGACGTAATGGATGCCCGCGTAGGTGAGAAACCGCAGGATCGGCTGGAGCAGTCCGCTCAGTACGAAAAGAAAGAGCACCCATGCCGAAACCACCGGAACGCCGCGAAAAATCAGCAGCGCAATCCATAGCACAACGGCATGTATCGCGACCGAAACCAGCGTGACCGTAACCGGTGTCGAATAGCGCAGCCCCCGTTTGGCGGCGATGCCGGAGATCCCGTAGGACAGCGCGGCAGCCAGAGCGATCAGTTGGGCAGGCACGGCGAAAAGGCAGAGACGCGATCAATCTTGCCGCTATTTACGTATCGAAGTTTACGCTCCGGGCGACTTACCGGATGACCCGATGCGCACGCGCGAGCACATCCGGAGGTATCGTCAGGTCAATCTGCTTCGCGGTCTTCACGTTGGTCACCAACTCG
>JBIOXP010000605.1:0-7112 GCA_044869705.1 Binatia bacterium
TTTAGAATCGTCAATGTGTCAGAACGGTAGAGCGACTGAATGCCTGAGAGTCTAGGCCCGCCGAGCGTCTTGAGAATCTCGCTTGGTTCACGCACCGCTCTGGCGACGATCTCACGCACGGCGGCGTGCGGATTTTGATCTCCAAGGGCCTTTCGGCAATCTTCGATAAATCGATGCGATTCAAACATGATCGTGACCCTCAATCGAAAATCCAAAATTGATTAGAGGTACTTCGTCGGACGCCGGATGGTGCGCCACATGTGAGCGACGGGGCTATTGTCAAAGCCCAATCCTTCCTCCGGCTGCTTGAAATTGCGGCCGACGATATCCTCGAACGGTTCCCAGCTGACGACCGCATTCGGGTCGAACGAGTAGATGTCGTGGACCGTGATCATGCGCGCGGTCATGTACCACTTGTGATCGCGGGCGCGCTTGTACGCTTCCTTGATGTAGTCGTCGGGCTCGTAGTCCCGCCCGAAATGCTTCACATACATTTCCGGATACGCGTAGCCGGCGGATTCATCGGCAAAAAAGCGCAACGCCTGGTGCGCGCGCACGGCCCACGCGACTTCCTCGTCCACGTAAGGCTCGATCAACTGCGCGCCCCAGTAGCCATGATCGCTTTTGATGAAAATCGCATTGGCAATGTCGTGCAGCAGGCAGGCGAGAATTGTTTTCTCCGGCATTCCCGCCTTCAACGCGTGGGTGGCGCTTTGCAGCATATGGTTGATGCCGCTGGCGCGATAGGTGAAATAGTCCAGGAGCGTCGGCTTGGCCGGCATCTTGGGTAGCCGCGGATCGTCGTCCATTAATTGATACTTGCCGCCTTTGGAAGGCATGTTCACTGCCCCGAGCTTGCCGTCGGCCATATTGAAAAGCGGCGACTTCGAAATAAGCACGTCGAGCTCGTCGCTCATCTTTCGCTCGAGGGCATCCGCGCGCTCATTCAGCGAGACAATTTCAGCCATGGTGATTCCTCCTTTATCGATTCGTCAATCATCCACGATCAAAGCTAAGGCGCTGCTGAACAGGGATCCGAATGCTTCGACACTTCGACTCGCTCAGTGCAGGGCCCCCCGGCTTTGGCTTTCGTCCCGAGCTAGTCGAGGGACTCCAAATCGACTTTCAGCCGGGCTCGAATCTATTTTCTCGTAGACTCTTTCTGCCAGCTTAGTTCGCTTTCCGGACAGCAGCGGACGCTTGCCGATCCAAAGAAAAATATTTCTTGCCGTTGTGATAGGCGATCTTCTCCTTCGTCGTACGTGAAAGATCGGGGTGATTCCACAGGTACTTGAGGTTCTTGGGAAACTCGCCGTCCCAGTGGGGCACGTCGGAGGCATAGAGAAAATGATCGTCGCCGACGTAATCGACGGTCTGTGGCAGGAGGCGCTCCTCGGACTCGAGACTGAAATAGACTGCTGACTCTCGGACCACCTGGCTGGGTTTTTTCTTTAGATGTGGCGCCTCGAACTCTCCGCGCAGCTCCCAGTGCTCGTCCATGCGGTCGAGCCAGTAGGGCAGCCAGCTCGCGCCGATCTCGAGAAAGGCCAAACGCAGCTTGGGAAAGCGCACCGGCACGCCCTGGAAAATCATGCTGGTGAAATGGAGAAAGATGCCCACGGGAAATGTGTAGCAGTGGACCTCGGCGAAAGTCCTAAGCGCGCCTGCGCCGACTTCCGCGGAAGAGCTGCGGTTGCCGTGGATCGAAAGCGGCACGTCGAGCCGCTCGGCTTCTTTGTAGAGCGGGTCGTACATCGGATCGCCCAGCGCGGTGGGCAATCCCATCGAAAGCAACTCGAAGCTCACCAAGCCCAATTCAGTCACGGCGCGGCGCAGCTCCTTGGCCGCTTCTTCAGGCCACTTGAGCGGTAGCACGCCGACGCAATGCACGCGGTCGGAGAGCGCGTTGTATTCCTTGGCGAAGTGATCGTTGGCCGCCCGGCAGGCAGCAATGCAGAACTCGGGTTCGCGAAGCTTCGGAATGTTGCCCGAGCCGGTAGGAAAGAGCACGGCGTGTTCGATGTTGTGCTCGTCCATGATCTTGAGCCAGGTTTCGACCTGCTGGGCCGGACTCATGTTGCGTCCGTAACCGGGATAGCCGAGCGTGTCGAAGAGGTCCGTGTCGAAGGGCTGATCGGAGGGCCACAGACCCGTGTTGCGGCGGTTCCACGGCGCTTCGAGATATTTGCGGATGTCGCTTTGGCGTTCCAACACGTGTCCATCGGCGTCTATTACCGGCGGCCAGTCAGCCATGATTCGCCTCCTTAATGATTGTTGAGCTCACGGTGCCGGATCGTATCACCGCGCCGGGAGGTGTCAATATTTCGCGTCGGCTAATATCGAGTGGCAGATGAAGTTCGAGACGCAGCCTGTCGGCTTTGGCGCTGGGCCGGATGGCTCGGATAAATGCCACGATCGCAGCAATGGCGTCGAAATTATTCCGCTTGGTTGATCGTCGGAAACAAACCGGAGCCTGGCAATTTTGGTTTTTGACCAGCGCGCGGCTTGTGTTATGAATGGCCTCACGATCGGGCAGCACGGAGCTCGAATGCGCGGCGATTTTAAAATTTTTGATTCGGACACGCATCTCAATCCGAACGCCGAAACTCTGGAGCCGTACTTCGATGAAACCATGCGCAAGCGGCTCCCGGAATGGGAGAGCTGCAAAGTTCCGTTTCGCGTCGGCTGGGCCGGCGAAATTCTTCATCCGCCGTATCGTCATCGCTATCAGTTCAGGAAGAGAGCCGGCTGGCGCGAGGAGCTGCGGGTTTTAGGAGAAGCAGGGCCGAGGGAACCCGTGGAGCGGCACTTTCCAAAATTCATGGGTAGCCGCTTTCCAACTCCCGGCGGCGCCGATGACAACGTCGAGGCGCGCATTCGCGACATGGACGAAGAGGGCGTGGATGTTCAGCTTATGCTTCCCGGACTACCGCCGGCTACAGAAGAAATCGAAGTCGAGATTGGATTTATCCGGGCCAATCACCGCTTTACCGAAAATTTTTGCCGCAAGCATCCCGATCGCCTTAAATCTCTCATCGTCGTGAGCAGCAGAGCCATCGAGGAATCGGTGCAGGAAATCAAAAAGTGGGCACCCGCGCCGTGGGCCGCGGGCATCTATCCCCATTTGGCTGAAGGCTTTCCCATCGATCATCCAGATCTCGAACCGATTTGGGCTGCCGCCGAAGACGCTGGACTTTGCATCGCGCACCATAGTTTCACTTCCGGCTATCCGGGTTATCGCGATCTCTGGGATAATCCATTCATCGGCCGCACCGCTTCCCATCCGTGGGGTGCAATGCGAGCAGTGAGCGCATTTTTCGGCGCCGGCATCATGGATCGCTATCCCAACATCCGCTACTGCATCCTGGAGTCTGGCTTTGGTTGGTTACCGTTCTGGGGGGCGCGCATGGACGATCAGGCGATCTACATGTCTTACGCCGTGCCGGCAAATCTCGCGCGTAAACCCAGCGAATACATGACCAGCGGACGTTTCTTCGCGAGCCTGGTGATTCACGAAGGCGAAAAGATGGCGCGGATGGTCACCGATTTCCTCGGCGAAGGCGTGCTAATGTATTCGTCCGACTATCCTCACGCAGAATCCCGCTTTCCCGAATCCACGAATAAGGTACTGGCGTGGAAAACTCTCGGAGACGAAGTGATGCGAAAAATGCTCTGGGACAACGCGGTAAGATGCTTCGCCAAGCGGTAATGACGCTAACGACGGCCCACAGGCGCGTTCTAACCGAGCGGACACTTAGGTCCGCCGCTACCTCGCGCGAATCTTATACCTGAATTGGATAGCAAAGGAGAACCCATGGCGCGCATACGTCATCTCGCGATTCTGACCGAAGACGTGGAGAAGCTCGTCAAATTTTATACTGGCGCTTTCGGATTGAAGATCGTTCACGGTGTGGGCACTGCGACGTACCTTACTGACGGTCACATCAATCTTGCGATCATCCCGATTGGGCCGGAGCGTGAGATCGAGGGGCCGCACTTGCGGGTCGGAATCAATCACTTCGGTTTCGAGGTGGACGATGTCGCTGCCGTGCGAGAAGCGTGCAAAGACCTGAATGCATCGAGCGATGTCGACGAGCGGCCGCCGAATCGTGAGGCGGAGTACCGTGTTCACGATCCTGACGGCAATCCTATCGATCTATCCAAGCACAGTTGGCCGGTTTAGCGATCGCGTGATGAGGTGATTTCAAAGATTTTCCGGTGTTGTGCCCTCATACGGGCCGTCGCCACGCTCGCGAATTTCGCCGGCATTTAAGCGGGGCGTATGCCATACGCCACTACAGAATTCTCCATCAGGGTCACGCGACCCATATACCGGAGCGAATCGACCGGCGTTCACCCTAGCGCTTCATCTCCTCTAGAAATTCCTTGAGCAGCTTGTAATCGAGTAATTGGATGACGAGAATTCCGCTTTGATCTTTGCCAGCTCGCGGATTTCCTTGATGTGGAACTTCATGGCATCTTCCCAGGTCGTGCCGTCTTTGGTAAAGGCCTTCAAGTGAAAGCGCAGGATGGTCGAGCGCGAATATGGTGGCTTTTTATGGGCACGTCTGTTGCGAACCCGCTATTCTCGCGGCGTTTGCAAGGCTTTACGTCGCAATATATCGCTCGAGCTGCTCGATCATGAACTTCTGATCGGCAATGATCGCTTTGACCAAATCGCCGATGGAGATGATGCCGATTAAGTTTCCGTCTTGCAGAACCGGCAGGTGGCGAATGCGTTTTTCGGTGACGATCGCCATACATTCTTCGATCGATTGATCGAGGTGCGTATAGGCGACATGGGTGGTCATGATTTCTTTGACCAGAGTTGTCGGCGAGGCGCGGCCGTGAAGAATGACCTTGCGGGCATAATCCCGCTCCGAGATCATTCCGGCGACGCGATTTTCATCCAGCACCACGAGTGCACCAATCTCTTTTTCAGCCATGAGGCGCAGGGCATCAAAAACCGAAGATGCTGGATCGATGCTCCAAACGGCGCGGCCCTTGGCTTCAAGGATGTCTCGAACCGTTTTCATCGAAGACTCCTTCGAAGGAACTGGCTTCGACGATTTTATACAACCAAATTGGCGGCGAGTAAAAGCCATTAAAAAGGCGAGGTTCTTCTCGGCTTAAAATGATATGCAACCCGATGCGACCGTCCAGCAGAAGGCGAGGGTGAAACTGATGATTACTGCTGCCCGTGGAAAAATTGTTGAGTGCCTTTCAGCCTTCGCTTTGATCGGAGTTGTTTCTCTGCCCACGGTGGCTGCCGAACTGCCAGTAATCACGCCCGAGAAAACACGCTTGGACATCGGTACGGCCGGGTCGGGAACGACCAGTCTGCCCTTATTCGTGGCTCTCGACGGCGGCTATTTTGCCAAACGAGGCTTGAATGTTTCTGTGAATCAGGTCGGCGCTACGGTGGCCGTGCAGGGAATCATTTCCGGCACTATCGATATCTACCAGGGCGGCACTGCCGCGATCGCCGCTAATCTCGCGGGCGCCGATATCATCTACGTTGCCGCCGCGGTGGATCGCAATTCGCTGATTCTGTTTGGCCAAAAGGGGATCGCAGCTTTCGAGAATTTGCGCGGGAAATCGATCGCGACGACGTTCCCGGGCGCATTCGGCGAGATCGCGGTGAGAATGACGGCGCGCAAATTCGGCATGGAAGTCGGGAGAGATTTTAAGTTGCTCTATCATCGCAGCCCGCCGGAGGCGCTCACGACTTTTCTCGCCGGGAACTCCGACGCGCTCATTATTACGCCGCCCCAAACCGAGCTGGCAAAGCAGCAGGGTTATCCAGTGATCATTGACTACTACAAAGAAGGACTGAAGATCGTTGGACCGGGAACCGCGGTCACGCGCGACTTTGCGCAAAAATATCCGAATACGGTCAAGGCATTTCTGATGAGTTACCTCGATGGCTTGCGGCGCGCGATCGATGACGAAGAGTTCGCGAAGAAAACCGAGTCGAAATACAGCAAGATCACTGATCCGAAGATCCTAGCTGCGAATTATCAGCAGGGAGTGCGAGTTTGGAACAAGGACATGACCGTGGACATTTCGGCGATTCGAGTCGTACTGGAAGATTCCTCGGACTCGCGAGCCAAGAGCGCCGATCCCAACCGATTTTTCGATAACTCGCTTCTCCAGGCGGTGAACCGGGAGTACGCTTGGAAGCTGTTTCCGAGGGAAGTGCGGTAGGGTAGGGGTGAAGCGTCAGGGGTTAGGCGCAAAAGGATCACGCGGAAGGCGTGTCCTTCGATACGGCGACGCTCCGCTGCCTACTCAGGACGAACCGCTTCGATACGGTGGCGAGACGCCCGCCTCTCACGATGGTTGTTACATCTCGGCGTCACAAGCGATTGGGCGAGGCTCTGCTTGCGCCTCGCAGAATGGCCCGGTGTTCAACCGGTTTCCCCGGGTAACGACCCCGAGCGGTCGCGTAGCGAGTCCGCTAAAAAAGAGAAAGCTATCCCTCGATATTCGCTTCGCGCTACTCGGGAAATCGGACCAGAGAGCGTCCCTCGTAATCACGACCCGGCCTAAGATAATGAACGGTATGGCCTTACATTAATGGCGGCCGGGAGTTTCCCACACCGACATGGCGGCACGACAGCAGAGCACGTCCTGCTCCGGTCGGCTGGCGCCGGCGACTCCGATGGCGCCGACAATCGTGACGCCGTTCAGGATCGGCACCGCGCCGCCCATCGCCATCACCCGGCCGCGATGCGAGATCATGAGACTGCGCATCCAGGGTTCGCGTGCCTGCGGCGCCAGCTCGGTCGTCGCCATATGAAAAGCCGCGGCGGTGTACGCTTTGTTAAAAGCGAGCTCTACTGAATTTGGCTCCGCCTTGTCCATGCGCCCAACCGCGATCGGCGCGCCTGCTTCATCGACGACTACAGCGCTCACCGCCAGGCCCACCATCTGCGCGTATTCATGCGCCGAGCGAATCATCTCCCATGCCGTGTCGAAGGGAACCGGACCGATCGCTGCTTTATTTTGGCGAAAGAAAGCGGCATTGACTTCGATCGATGCCGTATGCTCGGCCGGAATGTCGACATCTTTGAAGATCGCATCCACCGGACAAACGATCTCGCACTGCT
>JBIOXP010000606.1:0-6787 GCA_044869705.1 Binatia bacterium
CTGGATATATTTGCATTCGGGATAACCGCTGCAGCCCAGAAATCTGCCGAATTTCCCCCAGCGGAGCAGCATGGGTCGGCCGCAGAGCTCGCAGGTTTCGTTGACTTCTTCCTCGGCAACGATTTGAATCCCGCCGTTATCTTCGCGTTTGAAGTTCTTGGTATTCTTGCACTCTGGATATTGCGGACAAGCGAGGAATTCGCCGTTGCGGCCCCATTTGATCACCATCTTCGCGCCGCACTTATCGCAGTCGATGTCGGTCGGCACCTCCTGCCGTTTGACATCGCGCATTTCCTTTTCCGCCTTCTTCAGATCCCGCGAGAACGGCGTATAAAAACGTTTCATCGCCTTGGTCCACTTCTCTTTACCGACCTCGATTTTGTCGAGCTCGTCTTCCATGCCGGCAGTGAACTCGACATTCAGTATATCCGGAAAGCTCTCGACCAGCAGATCGGTCACCAAAAAACCCAAATCGGTGGGCGCGAGAGAACGCCCTTCGTTCTGGATGACGTACTCGCGATCGAGAATATTCGAGATGATCGCGGCATAAGTGGACGGACGGCCGATGCCGCGCTCGTCGAGCTCCTTGATGAGTGAAGCTTGGGTGTAGCGCGGCGGCGGTTGGGTGAAGTGCTGGCGCGGTTCGAGTCCCAGCAGATTCAAGGCGTCGCCCTTCTGCAAATTCGGCAGCACGCCGGTGGCATCATCCGCCGCATCGTCGCCGTCGTCTTCACCATTGGCGGCACGCTCGTCGCGGCCCTCGATGTAAACTTTCATAAAACCGTCGAACTTGATCTGCTGTCCGGTGGCGCGAAACAGCGCTTCCCGGACGGGAATATCGAAAAGCGTCTGATCGTAAACCGCGGGCACCATCTGGCTGGCGACAAACCGATCCCAGATCAAAGAGTAGAGCTGGAACATGTCGCGCCGCAAATAACGCCGCACCCGCTCGGGCGTATATTCGAGCGATGTCGGGCGAATCGCCTCGTGCGCGTCTTGCGCGCCTTTTTTCGAGCGAAACGTATTCGGCTTTCCGGGGAGATAGTTCTTGCCATAGCGCCCCTGGATATGTTGTCGGACCGCGCTGAGCGCATCGGCGGAAATGCGCGTCGAATCGGTGCGCATGTAGGTGATCAGGCCGACCGAGCCGTCGCTACCCAGCTCCACACCCTCATAGAGTTGCTGCGCCAGTTGCATCGTGCGCTTCGGTTGAAACCCGAGTTTACGCGCCGCTTCCTGTTGCAGCTTGCTGGTGACGAAGGGCGGCGCCGGATAACGACGCCGTTCTTTTTTCTCGACTTCGCCGATCGTCCAAGATGCGCCCTCGAGCGATTGGATAATCTGCTGGACCTGCGCTTCGTTTTCCAGGCGAAAGTTCTTGTTGTCGAGCTTTTGTCCTTGCCACTGAAACAAGCGCGCTCTGAACGACGGCGGCAATCGGCCCTCGAGCTGGGCTGCCAGCGACCAGTATTCGACCGATTCGAAGGCGCGAATCTCTCGCTCCCGCTCGCACACCAGGCGCACCGCCACGGACTGCACGCGTCCCGCGCTCAAACCGCGCCGGACTTTTTTCCAAAGCAGCGGACTAATTTGGTAGCCGACCAAACGATCCAGGACCCGGCGCGCGATCTGCGCATCGAACTTGTTTCGATCCAATTGCTGCGGATTCGCGATCGCCTCCTGCACCGCCTTTTTAGTGATCTCGTTGATCAGAACTCGATGCACGCGGCGGCGATTTTTTGCCACCTGATCGGCGATATGCCAGGCGATCGCCTCCCCTTCGCGGTCCGGATCGGAGGCGAGATAGATATGCTCTTTTCCGCGAGCGGCTTTTTTGAGCTCATCGACGACTTTTTTCTTCGCCTGGATGACGTGGAAGTCCGGCGCAAAGTCTTTCTTGATATCGACGCCGAGTTTGCTCTTCGGCAAGTCCACGACGTGACCGACCGAAGCCTTGACTTGAAAATCGCGACCTAGATATTTTCCCAGAGTCTTGGCCTTGGCCGGTGACTCAACGATGACTAAATTTTTGGCTGCCATGACTTAGCTCAATTCCTCAATGATTCATTCCCGGTCCTAGAGCTATCTTTCCGCTCGATAAATCTTTCCCGGTGTTTGAGAGATACATCCCTGCAATTCCAGATCCAATAAGACTTGCAGAACTTGAGGCGCCGCCAATCCGGTTTGTTCGATCACTTGATCGACTTGCAACGAACTTTGATTGAGGAGCGCGAAAATCTGCCGTGCCGCCGGTCCCGCATTTTCCGGCAGAGTACGTGCCGAAGGCGCTGCGTCTCCGCTGTGTCGCGCCAACTGCGGCGCGATTTCTTCGATGATATCGTCGACGGTTTCCACCAGCTTGGCGCCTTGCCGGATCAAACGATGCGGGCCGCGGCTCCGGCTCGCGCCCGCTTCACCCGGAACGGCAAAAACTTCTCTGCCTTGTTCCGCAGCCAAACTGGCGGTGATCAAAGAGCCGCTCTTTTCGGTTGCCTCGACGACGACAACGCCCAGGGATAATCCGCTGATCAGACGATTGCGCGCCGGGAAATTGAATGCGATGGGACGCGCGCCCATGGGCAACTCCGAGATGACCGCGCCGCTCGCGGTAATCCGACGATAGAGCATTTCATGTTCCGGCGGATAGGCGCGATCGACTCCACAACCAAGCACCGCCACGGTCCGGCCACCCGCCCGAATTGCGCTTTCATGCGCCATGCCGTCTATACCGCGAGCCATGCCGCTGATGACCGTGAAACCGAAGGAAACCAATCCGCGTGCCAGATCGCGCGCCACTCGCCGCCCGTAATCGCTGGCGCTTCTGGACCCGACAAGCGCAACGGCTCTATCGTCGCTGCCGATCTCCCCCTTGACATACAGCAGCGGCGGCGGATCGGCGATCGCCCGTAGTCGCGCAGGGTAGTCGGCAGCGCTGAACGGAATCAGTTTGATTCCCGCCGCGCGAGCGCGTTCAATCTCGTCATCGATCTCCGCCCAGTCGGCAAAGTTCGCTATGTTATCGATAAGATCGCGGTGTAATCCCTCGATCTCCGCCAACTCAGCCGGAGAAGCACGAAACATCGCCGTCGGATCGGCGAACCGCGTTGTGATTTTTTTAAAGTTTACGCCGCCCAGGCCCTTGATTCTCCCCAAGGCGAGCCATGGCGCGCAATCCTGGTCCGACACGGGTGCACCTTTTTCCAAAGGTAAAGAAGCCTGAATCATAATTGTCGAAGCTTTGTCAAACTGGAGCGCGAAACTCAGTCGCAAGCGCGGCCAGAGAAACGAAGTACAAATGATAAGGTAATTTACCCTCGAACGCTACAAGCTCCCCTCATCGACTCTCACGGTCAGCGGCCGCGAAACAACCAACGGTCCCAGTCCACCGGCCCTAAACCGCAATCTATCCGGCACGTTACTTATCGAGCTTGCCGAGGTCATCGCGCGGATCGCTCGTCACGCCGCCCGCGCAGGTACAAGCGAATCGGCGTGTTGTCGAAGCCAAGCTTTTCTCGCAACTGATGGAGTAAATAGCGCTTGTAGCTCTCGGGCACCTCATCGGGCCAATTGACAAAAACGGTGAACGTCGGCGGCCCAGCTGCAGTTTGCGTACCGTAATAGAATTTTACCGCTCGCCCTTGCGCCAGGGGCGCCGAATGAGTCCGCGTGATTTGCTGCAGCGCCTGGTTGAATGCAGAAGTTGAAACTTTCCGGCGATAATTTCTCATTAAACGCGCCGCCGTCTCGAGCAGTTTACGCAATCCGTATCCCGTTGCCGCCGAAATCAGCGCGATCGGCGCAAAGTCCAAGAACGAAAGTCGATAACGGACTTCGGCGCGGTATTTTTCTCCGTTGCCATCGCTATTCGAGACCAGATCCCATTTGTTAACTGCGACGATTAACGCTTTGGCGCGATCGACCGCATAGCTCAGGATCTGAGCGTCCTGATCGGTAACGCCTTCTGGCCCATCGATAACATGAATCACAAGGTCGCTCCGGTCCACCGCTTTCAAAGATCGCCCGACGCTAAACCGTTCGACACGGTCATTGATCCGCGCCTTGCGCCGAATGCCGGCCGTATCGACCAGCACGCATAGCTCGCCGGCGAGCTCGAATGGAGTATCCAAGGCGTCCCGTGTCGTTCCTGGCGTCGCAGCGACGACCGAGCGCTCATAACCCAGCAAACGATTGACCAAAGTCGATTTACCTACGTTCGGACGGCCGACGATGGCAACCCGCAAGGGCCGAACATTGTCCTCGATGGGTTCTTCCGGAGTCGCCGGAAGAGTCGGAAAGCGCGCCACCACGTCATCGAGCAGATCCGCAACGCCCAGCCCGTGTTCCGCGGAAATTGAGTAGAGGCTATCCAGACCGAGAGCATAAAATTCGTAGAGATTGTCCGCGCGGCGCTCCGAGTCCAGCTTATTGACGGCAAAAAAAACCGGCTTTTGCGATCGGCGGAGCAGACCCACCGCTTCTGCGTCCAACGGATTGAGGCCGCTCTTGCCATCGAAGAGAAAGATCACAACATCCGCTTCCGCGACGGCTCGGCGGCTCTGGTCTTGAACGCTCGTCTCGAGCTCGCCGTTTCCTTCGCTGTCCAATCCGCCGGTATCGATGAGCATGTATTGACGCCCACCCCAAACGGCTGCGGCGTAGTTTCGGTCGCGGGTCACTCCGGGAAAGTCATCCACAATCGCTCGGCGCTCGCCGAGCAGGCGATTAAACAACGTCGATTTGCCGACGTTGGGTCGACCGACGATCGCCACGATGGGAAGTTTGCGCGCCGAGGGAAAGGCGCGCTGCGTGGTGGAGAGCGCGCGGTTCATCCAACACCCATCTCGGCTAACAAGTTCGGATTTTGCGTCCAGCCCGGATCCACTCGGACGAAGAGCTCGAGAAAAATCCGGCAGCCCAACAGCGCCTCCAGTTCTTCACGCGCCTGCTTGCCGATCTCTTTAAGCATGCTGCCGCGCTTGCCGATCAATATCCCTTTGTGCGAATCGCGGTCGGTATGAATCGTCGCGCTGATGACAAGCAAATTTTTTTCCGGTTTTTCAGTGAACTCGTCGATCGTGACCGCCACGCCATAGGGAATTTCCTGGCGGGTCAGCAAAAATACCTTTTCACGCACGATCTCGGAAGCGAGGAAGCGCTCCGATTGATCGGTGTATTCGCCCTCCGTAAAGTAGCGTGGTCCTTCGGGGAACCATCCTTCGATAAGCGTCAAAACAAGATCGATCCCTTCGCCGCGCAGAGCGCTTACCGGCACGATCTCTTTTTCGGGCAATAATTGAGCACAGCGTTCGATCAGCGGCAGTAGTTTGCTCTTGGAAACCAAATCGATCTTATTCAGCAGGATCAGCACCGGTGTTTGCGCGCCGCGCAGGGTCTCCGCGATGCGCTCTTCTTCCTGTTTAATTTTGTCGTGCGCATCGAGCAGCCAAAGCACGCCGTCGACTTCGTCCAATGTTTGCAACGCTGTGTCCATCAGCCTGCGGTTCATCAATGAGTGACCCTGATGAATTCCCGGCGTATCCAGAAATATGATCTGCGAGGAATCCGTCGTGCGGATCCCGGTGATGCGGTTTCTTGTCGTCTGCGGCTTGGGAGAGACGATCGCAACCTTCTCGCCGAGAATCCGGTTGAGCAACGTGGACTTGCCAACGTTGGGCCGACCGATGATCGCGATATAGCCGGAGCGAAACGACAAATTTTCCTTGTTCTTGTGATCCGTCTCTGCCATAAGGGGACCTGCAGCGCGCCAGTATTATGACATCCGGCCCCGTCCGTTCAAGTTTGCGCTGCTACACCACTTAAATGCCGATTCGATTGACGCCGCCGATGAAACAGCGTCTCACGCGCCGGACGCTGGCGATGCTTCAGTGCTCGTTAGGCTATTTTCCGGAATTGCGCGATCACAGCATAACGGTGGGGTATACGCGGAAATATCTCGGCAGCGCTACCGTGATTTACCGGAAAGGAACCGTTTCGAATTTAATCATACGATTGCGAGCTCGCAAGGTCACCTATCAGACCATCGGTCATGAGCTCACACATCTGATTCAGGCGCTGGCGTTTGGTGATCGATCAGGCAGACGTTCCTCGATCCCGGGAAGAATCCCTTCCGGCGAAAAACAATGCGATATCTGGACCCTCGCGCGTGAGCCATTGTTTTGCGACGATGCCCCGACTTACATCAAGATGCCGCGCATCGTACGCGATCATTGGCCGGATTACGCCGAAGCGGTGCGTGAGCTCTGCATCAGCGCGATCGAAAAGCGCGACACACAGCGCCAGTACATCCGCTGGTTGGAAGATCAGATTGCTAAGTTGCCCGCCGCGCAAGTGCGAAAAAAAACTGCCAGCACGCAGCTCATGCTGCCATGGTGAGGCGCTGCCACCGGTGCTGCCTCAATCGGCGAGAATCGCTTCGATCTCTTTGAGGTCTTGGCGGCTCAAGTTCCAATCCGCCGCCTTCACATTGCTCGTCACGTGTTCGACTTTTCGTGCGCCGGTGATCACCGAGCAGATCGCAGGCTGTGCGAGCAGCCACGCCTGAGCCAGCTCATTGATGCCGCGACCGTGATCCTTTGCCCAGCCGGACAACCGGCTTACAATTTGGTGATTCTTTTCAGTCATCAACTCCTGCACGCTTCTCGCCGACTCGCCGCGCGAGCCCGGCGGCGCGGCTTTGCCGAACTGATATTTTCCTGTGAGAAAACCGCCCGCCAACGGATAATACGGAACAAACCCGACCTGATGCGCGCGGCAATAGGGCAACACT
>JBIOXP010000607.1:0-9572 GCA_044869705.1 Binatia bacterium
CTCCCGATCCGCCAGAAAAGCCTGAACCGCCCCCGGAGCCACTACCGCCCGAGCCGCTGCCAGCGCCGGAGCCGCCTGAACTAGCGCCCGATCCGGATCCACTCCCACCCCCGAAACCACCTCCCGATCCGCCGGACAACCCTGAACCACCGCCGGACGCGCCAGCGGAGCCACCACTCGAAGCACCGCCAGCACCTGACCCGCTGCCGGCGCCGCCACCCGAGCCGGTTCCAGAACTGCCGCCCGAAGCTCCCGAACCGTTGCCGTTTGAACCCGAAATGCCGCTGCCAGCTCCGCCACCAGAGCTTCCATCCGTACCAGCACCGCCGCCGCTACTGGAACCCCCGCTCGAGGATCCCGCGCCTGAGCCGCCGCTTGAGCCGCTTCCTCCAGCATCGCTGCCCGGCTGGCCAGTCATCGAAGACAGACTGCTTCCCACATCATTCCAGGCTGTTTGCAGCGCCAGCCCAAACTGAGTGTCACGAACACCTAGCCAAAAACCGAGCGCGACTAGAAGTACGATGAGCGTGTATTCGACAATGCCCTGTCCGTTGCAGTTCAAGGTGAGCGGTTTCCTGATGCCAAATCCGAAGGTGTGCATAGACGAGATCTCCATGCGTTCCCGTTCGAGCAAGCTCCAGGCCTGCACGATTCGCTCCACTGAGGGCTACAAAGCACTCGCAGTTTCAGCAAATATCTCGAAATCTCAACGATAGTGACACCCGATGATGACAGATCGGGCTTCGTGGCAGGATCAGAGGCGAAAAACTCCTTCAAAGCGCTTGTTCATGCCGGCGCAAAAACACCGAGTTTCTCAACCCGGCCGCATCTTGAGGAGGGTCGGAATATCCATCGTTTCTTTATATCGACAGAGTCTTTTCTCTTTACTTTGCGCAGCGTACATCGCCATGCGGTCGGCAAGCTCATTGCCCTCAGTGCCGACGTGTCCGGCAACGTGGGTCAGGATCAGCGCGTCTTTGATGCGCCGATAAATCGCATAGCACTTCTGGATGACCTCTAAATTCTTGATCTCGCCGCCGGGTTTTTTCCAGCCCTTCTTTTCCCAGAGCGGTGCCCAAGCGCGAACGCAGTTGATCGCGTAGGCCGAGTCGCTGCACACTTCGACAGTCTTGCCATCTTTGATTGCTTCTTCAGCCATACGCAACGCGTGATAAAGCGCGTTCAGTTCGGCGGTGTTGTTTGTGCCGACAGGATTGTACAAGCCGTACCACAACTCTGCGAGCTCACCGCCTCGATAAACGGCGATGCCCGAGCCGGCATTGCCGGGGTTAGGGTCGGAGGCTCCGTCGCAGTAAATGCTGACGTCGAACTGGTGCGCGCGATGGGCGGCGCGGCGTTCGCCGCGACGCGTCATGGCGCTTTTTTTTTCCAAATTGCCGTGAGTGAACGCCTGCTCTGCTTCCGCGCGGGTTGCGAACGACTTGAAACGGGCGCCGGGGTATTTGTCCACCGCGCGCTGAGCGCTCGGCCAATCGCCAAATACTCCAGTTTGCCGACCCGACCAGACTACGTAGAATTTCTGCGCCATGCCAGCTGGATTTGTGTCTTCCTCAATCGTTCGCTAGCCACGAATAGAGATAACCCGAGAACTTAAGGGTTGACGATCCGTGTTTATTCTGACATTCGCGTCGCCCGGACGCGCGACTCAGGTGCCTCAGTAGGTGCGGTAACGCCCTTGGCCTTGCGGCGGAGGTTCGGCGAACGTTGCGAAGTCGGGCTGATCATCGAACGGGCGCGACAGGACTTTCAGCAAGGTATCGAAGGGTTCGTAATCGCCGCGTTCCACTGCGGCAGTCAAAGCTTCCTCGACGCGATGGTTACGCGGAATAAACGCGGGATTTGCCCGGCGCATTTTGTCGGCGCGCTCGCGCGGTAAGCGCCCCTCTCGAGAAAGCCGCGCTCGCCACTGTTCGCTCCAGAGATCGTAGGCCGATGGCTCGGCGAATAGCGCGCGAATCCCCTCCTGTCGACCGAGTACAGCATCGGCGAGAAAGCGAAAGGCCAGCGTGTAATCAACTTTGTTGCCTTCCATTGCGGTGAGGAATCCCGCGGCTAGATTAAGATCGGCCTCCTCTTCGCTCAGGAGACCAAGCTTGGCGCGCATTCCGGTGAGCCAATACTGTTGATACTTTTCTGAAAAACGATTGACCACTTCAGTGGCGCGCGCGATCGCGCGTGTCCGCTCGGCGTCGAGCAGCGGTAATAATGTTTCCGCAAACCGCGCCAGATTCCACTGCGCGATACGTGGCTGATTGGCATAGGCATAGCGCCCCTGGCTATCGATCGAGCTGAATACGGTGGCGGGATCGTAATGGTCCATGAAAGCACATGGACCGTAATCAATGGTTTCTCCGGAGATTGCCATATTGTCGGTGTTCATGACGCCATGAATAAAGCCGACGTGCATCCAACGCGCGACAAGCGCGGCCTGGCGCTCCGATACACGATCGATCAGTTCAAGATACGGATCCTCACGACCTTTGATTTCCGGATAATGACGATCGATGACGTAATCGGCCAGACGGCGAACTTTTTCCTGCTCGCCGCGCGCGGCAAAAAACTGGAAAGTGCCGACACGAATATGGCTGGCGGCGACGCGGGTTAAAACCGCGCCCGGTAAAACGCTCTCGCGAAAAACCGGCTCTCCCGTAATCACGGCCGCAAGCGCCCGGGTCGTTGGAATACCGAGGCTGTGCATCGCTTCCCCGATCAGATATTCACGCAGGACCGGACCGAGTGCGGCGCGTCCATCCCCGGCGCGTGAGAACGGTGTGGGGCCGGACCCCTTGAGCTGAATGTCGCGACGTTGTGCGTGGCGATCAACCACCTCGCCTAAGAGAAGCGCCCGTCCATCTCCGAGTTGGGGTACAAATCCGCCGAATTGATGCCCGGCGTACGCCTGCGCCAGGGGCATCGCTCCCTCGGGCGCCTGATTTCCAGCAAAGATTCGCGCGCCGCGAGCGGAATTTAGCGCATCGGCATCGAGTCCCAGTTCTTCGGCCAGCTCACGATTGAACTTGATCAGCCTAGGGTTACGAACTTGCGTCGCTTGCCAGTTGACGTAAAAACCGTCGAGGTCGCGCGCGTAGGTATTGTCGAACGCAAACCCTGCGGCGCCAGATGGATCAGTGACGTATTCGTTGCCGGTCTGGACGGCACTGTTGCTAGCTTCTTCAAATTCCATATCACCACTATACCTGGCGCGAACAAACTGGGAAAGGTCGCAGCGACATGTATCGAAACGCTGCGCGTGATCGTAACGCGAGAGTCTCTTCCGACGTGCTCAGAGCGCCGAAAATGACCGGAGAAGCACCTAAATGATTGTGCGCGCCGGTTTTGCGGCTTCGGGGAACAGACGATGCCTGGTCAGAAATTCGATCATAAAGCGGTCGAACAGCCACGGTTGCTCGATCTGGCAGGCATGTCCCGCGCCTGGCAAGGTTTTCAATTCGCACTTCGGTATGCGCTCTTGCAGAGCGAAAGCGCGCTGATGGCTATTGTCCTCACTGCCGGTCAAAATAATTGTCGGGCAGGCGATGCGCTCGAAAAGCCCGTCCGGGTAGGGCTCTGACAGTGCTTTGAATTGATGGATGATGGTTTGTACATCGGCGTATCCGTTCCGTTCGGTGAAGAGGTTCGCGAAAAAGTGCGCAAGTGGCGTGGTGCGAAAGGCCGCGCTCAGGTCTTCGAACGTGTAGGCCCAGCGGTAATCAATACCGTTGGCAGAGTAGTTGGCAATTCTGCCTTTGGTGAATTCCTTGCTTGGATTGTATCCAGTTCCGCATAGGACCAACGCTGCCGTCTTATCCGGCCGCAGATGATACATGTGAGGAGCCAGTGAGGAGCCGACCGAACAGCCGACCAGAATCGTTTTTTCGCCTGGCAGCGCATCATCGATCGCTTCCCAGCATGCTTCAGCCATATCATTCATCGTGAGTCCGGCCTCGGCCTTCGGCGAACGTCCATAGCCGGGTATGTCGATCGCAATACAGCGGTACCACGTCGAGAAATGGGCCATTTGAAAAATCCAGCAGGACTGATCCATCGGATTCGGATGAATAAAGGCGATCACCGGCCCCGTGCGGCCCATGCGTTCGTAATAAAGCGGTCCGTCAATGTGCTGCGCCATTTTGTGCCTCCGTTTGATTTTAGTTGTGGGATCCTAAGCGAGGGTCTAGCTTCGAACAAAGTTGCTTGATCATCAGAAATGACAAACCTGCGTGCGGATCGTTTTCACATAGTCTGACGCGCGAAATGATGGACACGGCTCACGTGGTTCCACGGACTAGAAAAATCAAGGCTTCCAGCCCGCTTGCGTCAATTCAGCGTCCGCTTTCTTTGCAAAACTGAAATCATAGGCGCGCTCGATGGGAACGTCTTTGGTGATTTTGAGGACCTCGCGGACGATGTCGAGATCGTTTTTCTGCGTCTCTTCGTCGACGATGCCATTGCTCGTGAAAGTTCCGATCATGCCATCGTACGTCCGCGCCGCCAATTCTCTGTCGAGCTCGGAAAATTTCATCATGGCACTCATGGCAGACTCGCGGTTTTGTTTGACCAGGCGGAGTGCTTTCAGCAGAGCGCGCATGAACCCATGCATCAGCTTCGGCTTCATTTTGATGAATGGATCGTTCGTGGCGATCGTGCCCCAAGAATTTTTCACCTCTTTGCCGAGATACAAAATCTCTTTCATGCCTTGGTCGAGCGCGGCAAAGCGCTCCTCCGAGCTCAACAGGCCGGCGTCGACGACTCCGGATTGTAGTCCAGCAAGGCGTTGACCGGGCGGCAGAGCGAGAAAGGTCAGATCCTTGTTCGGGTCGAGACCGTACTTGGGCGTGACTTTTTTCAACATGAACGTTGCCACGGCGGCGATGCCGGTGACAGCAATTTTTTTGCCCTTCAGCTCTTTAAAGGAGTTGTACTGCGGCCGGACCATAAGCCATTGAAGAACCTGATCATTCACCGCAAGCACCGTCTTTAGCGGCGCATTGCTCTGCGCCACGGCCACCAGAGCGCTGCTTCCGGAGCCGGTAAAATCCATTTCTCCGGCGAGGACCGCCTGCAATCCGGGCGTCGAAGCCATGACCACGATATTGAGATCGATCCCTTCTTCTTTCATGTAGCCGCGTTCTTTGGCGAGTGGAAAAATGATGAACTGAAACGATTTCGAGGGCAGCGTTACGTTGACCTTGTCCATGGCTAAGCTCGACTGCGGACGAACCAGACAAAGCGCAATGAGCAGAGACCAGGTCAGCAGGACAATTTTCTTCATAATTTTTGTCCTTTCCGGATCAAGCGCGGAACAAAAGCTGATGGTGCAAAATTTCGCATGCCGTGCGCAAATTCGAGTTTATGGCTCAGCGTTCCGTAGAAGCGATGCATGAGGGATCTTTTCACATGTCTTACGAGAGATTTCTTCTTTGCGCTCAAATGGCATTTCGACCGATGCCGGAGCACCCGAAGCTCGTTTATTGCACCGGGAAGGAGCTGTCAAGAAACATCCGGTTGAATTTTCGCGCTTGCAGCGCGAACCCTGACAGCAGTAGATTGCCGCCATGAACAATGCCAAATACCAGTTTGAAGAACGCGATGTGGAGTACCAACGTCTTTCGGGAAAACCATGGTTGTTGCGGCTCTACCAACCGGGAGGAGCCGGGCCGTTCCCGACGATGCTCGACGTGCATGGTGGCGCTTGGCACAACGGCGACCGACTAAACAATGCCGGCATCGACCGGGAGCTCGCCAGCAGAGGCATTTTGGTGGCGGCGGTCGAATTTCGCCAGCCGCCCGAGGCGGGATATCCCGCGTCGATTTGCGACGTGAATCTCGCGACCCGTTGGCTCAAGGTGCATGCAGCGGAATTCAATGGCACAGCTCGAATCGGAGCTTTCGGCAACTCCAGTGGCGGCCATCAAGTCGTGCTAAGCGCGCTACGGCCGCGACACGCAGCGTATTCAACGCTGCCGCTGGAAAAGCATGTAGAGATCGACGCCAGTCTCGCCTATGTGATCGCTGCCTGGCCAGTGATCTGCCCGCTCTATCGCTATCGTTTCGCTAAAGAGCTCAACCGTCAGGAATTTATCAAAGCGCATCTCGAATACTGGCGTACTGAAGAAGCGATGAGCGAAGGCAGCCCGCAGACGATCATCGACGAGGAAAAGCAACTCGAAATGCCGCCGGTTCTCTTCATGCTCAAAGCGAATGATAAGAATCATCCCCTCGAAATGCAGCAGCGATTCATCGCTTCCTATCGTAAACGCGGCGGGCAGATCGAAGTCCATACGTTCGAAGGCTTGCCGGAGCACCGCATGGTACCGTCGCCTGCGCAACCGGAAACGATGCGCGCGATGGATACGCTTTGTGAGTTTATCAAGCGTCAGACCGGGTGAGCGGGCTGCAGGGCCTTTCAACGTGGCCGTATCTCGGTGCCAAAATTTCTTAAACCCGGCATTAGCATCCAACAGCCAAGCGTCAGAACTGCGCTGACGGCGCCGCCAAAAATGAGCGCGCCCGGCGCGCCGAGGAGAGAGGCGACAAAACCGATCTCCGCCGCGCCGACCGAGTTAGCACCTTGCGAAAACATGTTGAAGACGGCGAAGGCGCGGCCGCGCAGGTGGTCGGGGGTCAAAAGATGAAAACTGGTCTGGCGCATGACCGCCTGCAGCGAATTGGCCAGACCCAACAAACCGAGAAGAACGAGTGACAACGCCATTTGCGTGCACATGGCGAAGATAACCACGGTCAAGGCATAGGAAAGAAATGACCACAGGGCGAGTTGTCCTTTACGCTCGATATCGCCGCAAAAAAGGATGATCACCGTACCGAGAACTCCGCCCACCGCTGGCGCGGAAGAGAGCATGCCATAGCCCGTCGGGCCGACATGAAGAATGTCCTTGGCAAATATCGGCAGGAGTGGCCGGTAATAGCCAAGACCGACAATGGTAAAATCCAACATCACCATGGCGAAAACGATGGGCTCGGAAAAAAGGAATTTGACGCCGCCTAGAACGCTTGCGAGGGAAAATCTTTCCCGCCCTCCGTCCGAAGCCGCTGGAGGATGGAGGCGCAGGATCGCGATCACCGCAGGAACATAGAACAGCGCGTTCACCAAATAAGCATTGCCGGTGCTCAAAGCAGCGAGCGTCAGGCCGGCTGCCATCGGCCCAAAAAAGAACGAACTCTGCGAAACACTCGAATTGAGTGACACGGCGTTGGTCAGATGAGAGCGCGGCACGAGCCGTGAGATCAGCGACATGCGCGTGGGATTGAGCACGATGTTCAACGCTGAAGTCAGCGCGGTGCCAACAAGAATATGCCAGACCTGAATCACGCCGCTGAGCGTCAATAGACCTTGCACGATCGCAACCAGACAATTGCCGAAAATCGTGATCAGCAGCAGCTTTCGCCGATCGAGAAAATCCGCCAGCGTGCCGGCAAATAGACCGAGGGCGAAAATAGGGACTCCTTGGGCCAAGCCCGTCAGGCCCAACTGAAGCGCCGAACCGGAAAGCTCGTAAACCTGATAAAGGTTTTGCGTCTGGCGCATTTGCTGCGCCGTGGTTGCGAACAGCGAAAGAGCAAAAATCAGGCGAAAACCGGAATAATCGAGCGAAGCCCAGGGACGGCTCACCGTCGACTTGTCGGCGCCGCGCGGCAGATCAACTTCCATCTATGCGTGCGTGATCGCCGTGCTACGCCCCGAGCTTGCGCGTAACTTCGTCGTGAAGCAGCTTGAGGGGAATATTGTTTGCCCTTGCGAGGCGCTTGAGATCGTCGTATTCGGGCGCGGCCCTTGTGGTGCCGTCCAGCTGCTCGATGATCTTGACGGTCACTGTGCCGAATCGGGTGGTCACTTTCTTGGTGGCGCGCTTGAGAATCATCCGGCTCACGGAGTGATAGCGTAAGCCGAGAGTCGACGTCTCTTTGAAGATGATCTCGCTCAGTTTTTGTCGATCGCGCGGCTCGGCGATGACGCTCAGCAGCGTTGCCGGCCGATTTTTTTTCATCTGGATGGGCGCGAGAAAAACATCGCGGGCGCCGGCGGCAAATAGCCGCTCCATGACGTGATCGAAGAGCTGCGGATTCATGTCATCGATGTTGGTTTCGATCACCAGCATTTCTTCCAGGGCGGCCGACGAATCCGCTCTGCCCAAGATAATGCGAAAAAGATTCGGGCGTTCGGGAAACTCTTTTTTTCCCGCCCCATAGCCGACCTTTTCGATCGTCATCGCCGGCTGGCTAGCGAACCGTTTTCCCAAGGTGCGCAGGATTGCGGCACCGGTCGGTGTGACGGTCTCCGTATCGAGGTCGATCCCGATCACCGGCAAACCCCTGAGCAACTCGAGGGTCGCGGGACCCGGCGCCGGTAGCACTCCGTGCGCCGAAGGAATCATCCCGCGCCCGAGCGGAATGACCGAGAAATCAAACCGTTGAATACCGAGCTCCCGAATTCCAACGGCGGCCGCGACGATGTCGACGATCGAATCGGTGGCGCCGACCTCATGAAAATGAACTTCATCGATGGGCACGTGATGGATTTTGGCCTCGGCTGCTGCCAAGGCCGCAAAAATGTCGCTGCTGGTGGATTTGATCTGCCGGTCGAGCTTTGAGCGTTTGATCAGATCGCGAATTTGGTTCCAGGACCGTGGCGCTTCATGCTTCGGACATATCACTTGAAACTGCGAGGCGCGCAGCGAGTGAACATTTTTTTTTCTCGATCTGATCTCGAATCGCAGCGTCGGGATTTTGTTCAGCTCGGCTCTGAGGCGATCAAGCGGCAATCCTAGGTCGAGCAGCGCGGCGACAAACATGTCGCCGCTGACGCCGCCGATGAGATCTCCGTAGGCTATTCTCATGTGGCGCTAGGCGTGTATCGTTTAGAGAAGCCGACACTAGAAGATCGACGCGGGAGGATCGCAATCGCGATCGCTTCTCGGCGAGTCGGTCCCTCCGTGTACTTTGGTTCGCGACCGGACCTGCAACCGTGGAAAACAACCATGCATGAGCAGCAACGCTCGGAATTCAACAAGCCGATTTCCCGAGTAGCGCGAAGCGCGTAGCGAGGAACCATGTTGTGTCTGTTTCTGCGCGCCTCGATTGGCGACCGCAGACGGTCGCTAGTCGGCGAATCGGTCGATCTTCCATTCTCGATCCTCGCCCGATGATCTACCATTCCCGATGGGTTTCGCGGCCGCTGGTTTCGATGCGGACAATCTCTGACTTGAAGGTTTTGCCAAGCAAAGTATCGATCAGCCAGTTGATCATCAAAGGCCGCGCGCGCGGATTGCGAATCGAATGGCGCTCGCCCTCGAAGACATAGAGCAGTTTGGGCGCGGGGATCTCGGCCATCAGCTCGTAAACAAATTTCATGTCGCAGTGCTCGTCGTCTTCGCCGGCGACCACCATATAAGGACAGGTAATCTTGGCCGTGACGCCGCGCAACGACAGCGTTCTGCAGAATTCATCGAAGGCTGCTTCATCATCGTAGCCGGACATGTACATGTAGTTGAGCTTAAACGTCGGCGAGGACATATTGAAAATCGCGTACTGAC
>JBIOXP010000608.1:0-6825 GCA_044869705.1 Binatia bacterium
CCCTGGGAAGCAAGCAACTTTTTTCAACGGGCGTGCACTTAGCTTCAGACCTCGTATCCGCCGCGAATCTTCTTCGTGCGTTCTGGTTGCACTGGTGCTATCGGTCGGAATAGGTTGCTAAAAGATCGCGCATCCATTTACGTCGGAGGGCACGTCATGAGGGATAGCTACGACGCTGTCTATGGTCGCTGGCTGAAGAATCCTGAAAATTTCTGGGCCGAGGCGGCCGAAGCGATTCACTGGCACAAAAAATGGGACCGGGTGCTTGATGACTCGCGGCCACCGTTCTGTCGCTGGTTTCCCGGCGGCCTGGTCAACACCTGCTACAACGCGCTCGATCGCCACGTCGAAAGCGGCCGCGCAGATCAGCCGGCGCTGATTTACGATAGCCCTGTCACGCAAACCGTTCGGACGTTCACCTACCGCGAGATGCTCGAGCAAACGGCGCGCTTTGCCGGAGTACTGACGGCGCAAGACGTACAGAAAGGCGATCGAGTCATTATTTACATGCCGATGGTGGCGGAGGCGATCATCGCGATGCTCGCGTGCGCGCGCATCGGCGCGATCCATTCGGTGGTCTTCGGGGGATTTGCCGCCCATGAGCTCGCCAACCGCATCACCGACGCACGGCCGAAAGTAATTATATCGGCTTCGTGCGGCATCGAAGCCGGCCGCGTCATTTCTTATAAGCCTTTGCTCGACAAGGCGATCGAACTTGCCGCGGTGAAACCGGAGCGCTGCATCATTGTCCAACGCGCGCAAGAAAACGCGTCTCTGATCGGCGGGCGCGACCTGGTTTGGTCGGAAGAGATGGCGGATGCGATACCGGTGGATTGCGTTCCAGTGGAGGCCACTGATCCGCTTTACATTCTTTATACCTCCGGCACGACCGGCATGCCCAAAGGAATCGTGCGCGACAATGGCGGGCATCTGGTCGCGCTCAAATGGAGCATGCAGCACATCTATGGTGTTGAGCCGGGTGAAGTCTATTGGGCGGCATCGGACGTGGGCTGGGTGGTGGGCCACTCGTACATCGTTTACGCGCCGCTGTTCAATGGCAATACCACTGTGCTCTACGAGGGCAAACCGGTCGGCACTCCCGATGCGGGCGCGTTCTGGCGGGTCGTCTCACAGCATGGCGTGAAGGTCTTGTTCACGGCGCCAACGGCGTTTCGCGCGATCAAACGCGAAGATCCCAACGGTGAATTTATCCGCAAGTACGACTTGAGCGGCTTTCGCACGCTCTTTCTTGCCGGCGAGCGCTGTGATCCGGACACGCTCCTGTGGGCGCAAAGGCAGCTCGGCGTGCCGGTGATCGATCACTGGTGGCAGACTGAGACGGGCTGGCCGATCGGCGCCAACTGCGTTGGCCTAGGCATGCTCCCGGTAAAGCCGGGCTCGTGCACGAAACCGGTGCCCGGTTACGATGTGCGTGTGTTGGGAGAAGATGGCAAGGAACTGCCGCCCGGTCAGATCGGCAGCATCGTAATCAAGCTACCGTTGCCGCCGGGTTGTCTGCCGACATTATGGAACAACGATGACGGCTACCGGAAATCCTATCTCAACGCTTTTCCCGGTCACTATCTCACCGCTGATGCAGGCTACAAAGATGAAGAGGGCTATCTTTCGGTCATGACGCGAACGGACGACATCATCAACGTCGCCGGTCATCGGCTCTCGACCGGCGCGCTGGAGGAAGTGGTGGCGTCTCATCCCGATATTGCCGAATGCGCCGTGCTGGGAGTCGCCGATGAGATCAAAGGGGAGATTCCGCTCGGACTGATCGTGCTCAAGGCCGGCGTGCGACGTTCAGACGGCGAGATCGTAAACGAGGCCGTGCAGATGGTGCGCGAAAGGATCGGCGCCGTTGCTTCGTTCAGGGTCGCGACCGTCGTCAAGCGGCTGCCAAAGACGCGCTCGGGCAAAATTCTTCGCGGCACCATCAAAAAGATCGCCGATGGCGTCGCGTTTCAAGTTCCGCCCACGATCGACGATCCGCTGATCCTCGATGAAATCACCGCCGACTTGTCAACCTTGGGCTATCCTGCCGGTTCGGCAAGGCGATAGCTCAAGATTCGGTGATCAGCGATTTCAATCAGGGGCGCTTCCAGGTATCCCACGTCCGGAGAATCTGTCCTGCGATCTTGTCTGGATCCGCGCCGGGTATAGGTTCGAACTTCTGCAGCCGGCCCGCAAAGCAATCCGCGAGATAAAGATTACCGAGCTGGTCTGTCGTAATTCCATGTGAACAGTTTAGCCGACCGGCCTGAGGCCCCGGCGCGCCCCAGCCGTACAGAAAGTTTCCGTTCAGATCGAATTTCAGGATCCGGCTCGTGGGCGCATCGCCAACCCAGATGAATCCTTTGTCGTCGATGAAGTGATTCACCATGAGCGTGGGCTGGTCAGCCGGCCAGTGCGGTGATCGCAGCGGCCACATATCGAGAAACTTCCCGTTCTCGTCGAAGACTTGCATTCGCGCATGTCCGCGGTCGATGACGAAGAGCCGGCGATCGGCGCTGATCGCGATGCTGTGCACCGTATTCCACTCGTTCGGTCCAGGGTTCTTCGGGTCCTTCGGCGGCCCGCCCCAGTCCATGATGAAGTTGTCGCTCGCGTCGTACTTAACCACCCGTGTGCCGCCGTAGCCGTCGGTGATGAAGTAAGTGCCGTCAGGCAGCCACGCGATGTCCGTCGGCCGGTCGAATGTGTTCGGCCCACGTCCGCGCACGCCGAGCTGTCCTTTGCTGTGCACCAATTTGCCGTCGTACGTAAAGCGGTAAATCATGTGGAGCTGATCATCGATAATCCAGACGTGCTTTTGTTTGTCGTAGGGACTGATTTTGATCTGGTGCGGCCCGCGACCGCAGGGATTCTTGGAGAACAGCGCGTCGAGATGCGGCCACTCGTCAACGAGATTGCCCTGGCGATCGAACACGATGATCGAGTGCTCGAACCGGCGCTCCCATCCGCGCTTTTTCTCAGGCTGGCATGTTGCCGATAACCCGTCCGAATTGCCTGTCGAATTCCCGCGCGACGGATTGAGCGCGGCGTAAGGTGTCCACGGAGCGGCACCCTGCGGCAGCGGTAGCTCGCCGCGCATGGCAACCCAGATGCGGTCGGGATTCTCTGCGTAAACGCCGCCAAAAGATCCCCACGTCCATCCATCATGCGAGTGACGAGTATCCGGTAAAGGTTTGGGCCAACCTGTAACGACTCTATAGTGACCCGTGGGCCAGTCCTGATGACTCCAACGGTCTGGCGTCTTGCCCTGAGCCTGAATCGCTCGCTGTTGCGTGCCGCCTGTTCCGCAAGCCACCACCCCGATCGACAACACAATCCATGCAATGATCAATTGCGGTAAACAATGATTGCGAGACATAGAAGCCTCCGGACGGTCACTAATCGCTTCGAAGTCATAATTATGAACAGCATCTCAACGACATTAATTCCGGCCCGAGGAATATCGCAGCGTCATGAAAAACTGTCAAATCGTGTTCCGACTTCAGTGCCGATTGATTACTTTGCGATCCCGAAGATCTCGTTGTAAACGTTGGTAAATTCTTTGAAGTTTGGGCCGACGATCTCGGGCTTGACCACGAGGTAGTTGTTGACGCGCAGTGCGGGGAAGCGCTCTTTCAACCCTGTTCGCGTCGGCGTACGGCCGAACTTTTCGGCAAAAAATTTCATTCCGCCGTCGGCCGCCAATGCCCAGTCGATCAGAAGCGCAGCGGCATGAGGATGGGGAGAATTTTTTGTCAGCAGAAGGTACGCGGGATTCGATAACACCGGATCGAAGAGCAGGGTTTCGACCGGCGCGCCTTCGTCTTTGAGTTGCAGCGGCCTGTAGCCGTAGAGCCAGGGCGCCATCTGGATCTCGCCGGCGCCGATGAGATTCGCTTGCTGCGTATGGCCCGACACCATTCTCGGTTCGAGCTTTGCGAGTCCTTTGAAATAATTGAGCGCTTTTTCATTTCCCCACTGAACCAACAGCGCGCCGAACAGATCTTGGTCCGCCGGATCCAGGGAAAAGCGCCCTTTCCATTTCGCATTGAGCAGCTCCTCATAGCTCTTCGGCGCTTCCGCCGGTTTGACGTGCTTGGTATTGAAGCCGAGCGCGATGACGAAGTGGTAATGCGCCGTCCAAAATCCCTTGTCGTCCATGAAGTCTTTCGGAATACCTTCTCGACTGGGCGAGAGATAGGGATCGATGAGGCCCATCTGCGATAACGTGTGAGTCTCGCCTGCGGAAATATCGATGACGTCGGCAAAAGTCTGCCCGGCGCGGGATTCGGTCGCAAATTTGTTGAACACGCCCGAAGCGTTACCGCGGTAGTGTTCCGCAGTAATAAAGGGATATTTTTTCTGAAATTCGTCGAGCAAAGGTTTCAGCTGGTCGACGGCGGTAAAGCTGTAAACGACGACCTTGCCTTCTTTTTTGGCGCCCTCGCTGAGTTTCTGTTCCCGCTCTTTGCCCTTCAGGCCGTCGTACGGTCTGAGCGCGGGCGTGCTCTGCGCGAAGCAGAAGGAACCAGCCAGCACAGCAGCTAGAAGCGCGAGGATGAATGTACAGCGGTGGCCGCCTCGCTGCCTGTTCATAAATGCTCCTGCCGGTTCGCCGCTTGACAACCGCGGGTTTGTCATATGAGAAAGCTACAGTCGTAAATGCCGCGCACGCTAAGTTGAGCGCGGGGGATTTGTTTACCGGTTTGATACAAAGCCACACCAATTTATCGACGTCAAGGAGATTTTATGGCGAAGGCACAACCCCTGGAAACCGCCGCCAACGGCTCGCCGACCCGAGCGCTGGCGGAATTCGTCGCCGGATGTTCGTATAAAAATCTCCCGTCCGAGGTGATCTCGCATATTAAGTTTTGTCTCCTCGACTCACTTGGTTGCGCGCTCTTCGGCTCAACGCTTCCGTGGGGAAAAATCATCACTTCTTTTACAAAGGAATTGGGCAAAGGCAAAGGCGCGCTGATCTGGGCTGACGGCAGCGAAGTTCCGAGCACCAGCGCGCCGCTGACTAATGGCACCTTGATTCATAGCTTCGAGATGGATGATTTGCATCGCGTCGGAGTGATTCATCCGGGTTCGGAAGCGATACCCGCGACCGACGCGCTTGTCCGCCACGTTGGGAACGTCGACGGAAAGCGGTTTCTCACCGCGGTAGCGCTGGGCTATGAAGTCGGTTGCCGCGTCGGAATGACGGGTGGGGCGGCGCAGCTCCGCCGCGGATTTCACCCTAGCGCGACGTCCGGAACTTTTGCCGCCGGAGCAGCGGCAGCCAAGATGTTGCGATTGAATCCGGCAAAGACAGTCCATGCTTTGGGAATCGCGGGCACGCAGGCGGCGGGTCTGATGGCCGCTCAGCATGCTTCCATGGTGAAGCGGATGCATCCCGGGCGCTCGGCTCAAGCGGGAGTTTACGGCGCCTTGCTCGCGCAGAAAGGCTTCACCGGGATCGAAGACGTTCTGGAAGCGCCGTATGGCGGTTTCTGCTCGACGTTCATCGACAAGCCAAATCTTTTCCACCTCACCGACCGATTGGGAGAAAGGTTCGAGACGCTCAACGTCGGTTTCAAGCCTTACCCCTGCTGCGGCAGCAATCACACCTCTATCGATGCGCTGATAAAGATCCTTCATGAGCATCCGGACGTCAGCGCGGAAAACCTTGTTAAACTACGGATTCGGACCACGCGCGTCACGAAACTCCACGTCGGCTGGCCGTACGAGCCCAAAAGCCTCACGACAGCGCAAATGAATCTGCCATTCTGCGTCGCCGTGCTGTTGCACGATCGCGAGTTCTTCGTCGATCAGGTCACGGCAAAATCGATTCGCCGCCCGGATGTGCTCGCGACCACAAAGAAAATCGAGGTCGTCGAAGACGCGCAGTTCGATGCTCTGGGCGATGAGGGGCGCCATGGAGTCGAGCTGGACGTCGAACTGCGCGACGGCACCCGCTACAGCGACAAAGTGCTTCATGCCAAAGGGAGCGACAAGGACCCGATGAGCGAAGAAGAAGTCTTGCGAAAATTCGCTCTGCTCGCATCGCGCGTGCTTTCGAGCTCGCGGGTGGAAAGGCTCCGCGACACGCTGCTTAGTCTGGAAAAGCTGGACGATGCACGAGAGATCGCCAAGCTGCTAAAGGCCGCTTGAGCGTGTCGATCCCACCGCTTGCCAGCCAAGATATGATTTATCGACAAAACCCACGTTGACGCACCGGCAGTACGTCATTCTTGCGCATGTTTTAGCGGTGGTTCGACAGTGCTCACCGAAGCGGAATTCGGAGCGGACCCTACGATTCGCGCGACTGCCTGAGCCAAAAAGTTTAGAGCGTGTTTGCAAATTGTCTATGCCGTCCCAGCAAACGCTTGTCGAGCGGACCGAAGAATGGTCCGAGCGGACTATTTCAATTCGAACTCGGCGATCTCGAGACGGCTCGTTCCGATGTTGCGTATGCCACGCGTCGTGCCCGGCTCCTGCCAATAAAACTCACCGGGTCTGAGCGCCAGCCCGCGGTCAAGCTGACCGGAAACGAAGTCGGCGATCTCGCCGCCGTCGATGACGACACGCAGACCGGGCGCACTTTGAGTGATTGGCCCGACCGATTGTCCCGGTTCGAGCGCGAGCTTCCAGCTGCGGGCCCGCTCGTTGTCAAACACCTGCACATAGCCGTCCGGACGCGCCGCCGGCGCAAAACCCGCGGGCTTTGGCTTTATGAGGGCGACGAAGACGTTTTGGTAGGGCGTTTCCTCGCGTTCCGCTTTGGTAGGGCGTTTCCTCGCGTTCCGCTCGGAATGACAATCCGTGTCATCTCGAACCCAT
>JBIOXP010000609.1:0-9887 GCA_044869705.1 Binatia bacterium
TCCTGGAAAGGGGCTGGTAATCTTCCCGAAGCATTCCGTTGCTCTCCATCCACGAAGTGCGCCCATAGCGGCCGTTTACGATCAAGCCGTTCCCAGGACTGACCGTGTCGTGGTAAACGGCTTGGCCGAGGCTTTGTCGAGCCTTATCACGGACGCCGAGATGCGCAGAACTCTAGCGCAAGCGGCACTCGACGACATCGCCACGCGCTTCGCGCTGGAGCGCTGGAATCACGATCTCGCAACGGCGTTCGATCGAGCGCTATCGGCGTGATCGCGACTAACGACGAGATGGTTCGCGCGTCCATGTAGAGCGGTTCGCCCACGTGATTCGATCGCGACTGACGTCGCCGCGAAGCCCGCCTTCCCAGTCTTCCGCGCGGATGTCCCCGCCACGCTCAACGATCAATCGGCTGGTGTCGCCTTTTTCGTTTCTGGCTTCCAGGCCCCCTCTGGTAGAGACGATTTCCGCACGCTGGTTCGGATCACCGTTCACGTACCACGTTCCGGCGAGGTTACGTCCCTCGAATTCCTCACGTGCTCGCTCGACCATGGGTTCACAGGAAAGGCTTAGCAGGCATGTGATAGCGATCAGGACGACGGCGAGTGAATTTTTGGTCTTCATGCAAGCTCCTTGATGACTAAATATCCTTCAACTTCACGGTAAACGCACCGGCAGGGTAGAATCAAGGGGTCGCTGCATCAAAGGTACCTCTGAAGAAGTTCATTTGCTGCCCGGTCAGAATTTGCTATCATGAGCCGATCCATGTCACCCGGCTTGATCCAAACGGGAACCATCATCGAAAAGCCCTGGGGGCACGAGCTCATCTGGGCGCACACCTCACGCTACGTCGGCAAAGTGCTGCATATCAAAAAGGCACAATCTTTGAGCTATCAGTACCATGTCGTAAAAGATGAAAGCATTCGTCTCCTCGCGGGCGTCATGGAGATGGACATCGAAAAGGATGGGCAGCGCGAGAAGCTTCGCATGCATCCCGGAGATTGTTTGCACATTTTGCCGGGCATGAAACATCGCATGATTGCCGTCGAGGAGTGCGATGTGTTGGAAGTCTCGACCCCAGAGCTCGACGATGTGGTGCGTTTAGAAGACCGCTACGGCCGGGTCTCGCAACCAACAGGCAAGTAGCCTCATACCATGGAAGCGCACATCAGTCTGCCGACACGTTTAATTGAACGGAAGCTGATCTCCAGTGAGGAGCTCGAGCGGGTGATCAAAGTTCAGCAGGAACAGCAGACGCCGCTCACCCGTCTGATTGTCGAATTGGGCTTCCTCTCCGAAGAAGATCTGTTGCCGGTTCTGCGTGACCATTTTGAGCTTCCGCTAGTCTCGCTCAAGGATTTTCCTCCGGCCGCGCTCGCAATCGATCTTCCCGCCGGCATTGGGGATTTTTTTAAGCTGGCGCGCATGGTTCCGGTCAAAATTGACGGGCGCGAGCTCGTTGTCGCCACCACCGATCCGTTCGACGTCTCCCATTTACATGCGCTTGAGCTTGCCGTCGGATTGAGCGTGCGGCCGGTATTGGCTCGTGAGAAGGAAATCGCAGCGCGCATCGATGCGCTTTACAGTAGCGGCTACGCCGCCGATGGTCGTCAGAGCGCGACCGAGGCGACGGAGGCTATCGGCGAGGACGAAGACGTCGCGCACCTGCGTGACATGGCCTCTGAAGTGCCCGTGATCCGAATGGTGAACCAAATGCTCGTCCGGGCGTTGGAAAGCCGAGCCTCCGACGTACACATCGAACCCTTCGAGAATCAACTCAAGGTTCGCTATCGGATCGATGGCATTCTTCACGAAGTCGAGTCGCCGCCGCGCCAGCTTAAAGCCGCGGTCATTTCGCGTTTAAAAATTCTTGCTCAGCTCAACATCGCTGAGCGTAGATTGCCGCAGGACGGCCGGATCAAGACTCGGCTGGCCGGCAAAGACGTCGATCTACGCATCGCGACGGTGCCCACCCTATACGGGGAAAGCGTCGTAATCCGGCTCTTGGAACGGGGACAGATCTTCACCGATCTCGACACGCTGGGGTTTCCACCCGCGCTACTGGCAAAGTTCAGCGAAATGATCTCAAAACCCCATGGAATGCTCTTGGTGACCGGCCCCACGGGGAGCGGTAAGACGACGACGCTCTATGGCGCGCTGCAGAAAATCAATGATCCGGGCAAAAAGATCATAACCATCGAAGATCCGGTTGAGTATCAATTGAGCGGCGTCAATCAGATCTACGTCAAGCCGCAAATCGGATTGACCTTTGCCAACGGGCTGCGCTCGATCGTCCGGCAGGATCCGGATGTCATCATGGTCGGTGAAATCCGTGACTCCGAAACCGCCGAGATCGCCGTGCAGGCTGCATTGACAGGCCACCTGGTGCTTTCGACTTTGCACACCAATGATGCTGCCGGCGCGATTTCGCGTTTACTGGAAATGGGAGTTCAGGATTATCTTCTCTCGTCGTCTTTGTTGGGAGTCCTGGCGCAAAGATTGGTTCGCCGCCTGTGCCCTCAGTGTCGCAGAGAAGTTCCGTTTGCCGGCCTCGAGGGCGCGGACGCTGAATTGGATTTGCTCAACGGCACTGGGATGGAGAACGTCTGGGAAGCCGTCGGGTGCGAGCGCTGCAACTCGACCGGATACCTCGGTCGGATCGGCATTTTTGAGCTCCTTCCTGTCACATCGGAAATTTGCAAGATTATCGTGCAGCGCGCAGATGCCGGTGCAATTCGCAATGTTGCCGTACGCCAGGGGATGCGGCTTCTGAGGGAAGACGGTTGGGACAAAGTTCGCCAAGGTATTACGACACTGTCGGAGCTATTACGGGTCACGCGAGAAGAGGCCTAAGCATTTTAGATTTAGGATTTCGGATTTTCGATTTCCGGACGAGCGCGCCACAACTTAGCCGAATTTAACATCAGTCCCATCGGCACGACGACTCACTACATCCGAAAATTGTTCGAATATTGAACCTTCTTAGAGATGGCGTTCTTCCAATATCGCGCTGCTGATCAGGCGGGTAAGCTGGTCGAAGGTGTCATGGAAGCCGACGCGGAACAGAGCGTGGTCGCGCGGCTTCGGGAAATGGGTTGTGTGCCGCTCCGCATTGCGTTACCTACCGGCAGACCTGCGACAAGCGTACGCAGCCCGTTCCCGCTCGGTTCACGGCGTAAGATCAGTCAACAACAGTTGCTTCAGTTTACCCGAGAGCTGGCAACACTCCTCGGAGCGGGTTTGCCGCTTGACCGCAGTCTTTCGATTCTCGGCGGCTTGATTGAGGGCGGCGAATTCAGCAAGGTTCTGCGCTCTCTCGTCGAGGCGGTCCGGGCGGGTAAATCATTGGCAGCATCGATGGCAGAACATCCCGACGTCTTTCCCAAAATCTACGTGAATATGATTCGTGCCGGAGAAGCCGGCGGTATTTTGGAGGGAGTGCTGCGATATCTGACCGAATACTTAGAAAGCACAGTCGCTCTCAAAGAGGACATTAAATCGGCGCTGATTTATCCGATTATATTGGCCAGCGCGGCGAGCCTTTCGCTGCTGGTTTTGTTCATATTCGTCATCCCAAAGTTCGCCACGATTTTCCGCGAAAACGGCAAGGCATTGCCTGTGATCACGAAGATCATTATCGAGCTTAGCCAAATTCTGGCACAGTACGGCTGGGTGATTCTCCTCGTACTGTGCGCCATTATCGTGGGCACGCTGTTTTACATCAGAAGCCCCGAAGGGCGTGGCGAATGGGATCGGATGTGTTTGCGCAGCTGGTTGCTCGGCGACCTGGTGCGCAAATTCGAAACCGCGCGGTTCTGCCGTACACTGGCGGCGTTGCTGAAAGGGGGCGTGCCCGTACTCGAAGCGCTCGGAACCGTGCAAGGCGTCATCGGCAATCGTTTGCTGGCGCGAGCCATCAGTCAAGTTCAGGCGCGCGTACGGGAAGGCAAAGGGATGGCTCGTCCGCTTAACGAAAGCGGCGTGTTCCCGCGCTTGGCTTTGAATATGATCACCGTAGGCGAGGAAACTGGCAAGTTGGACAACATGCTTGCCGAAGTTGCGAATTACTACGATCAAGAGGTGAAGAGAGCCACCAAGAGACTCACTTCACTGCTCGAACCTGTGCTCATTCTCGGAATGGGTCTCATCATCGGAATTGTCGTGATCTCCATGCTAATGGCAATTTTCAGTATCAATGATTTACCGTTTTAACGGCCCCGGCATCGAAACCGAGATCGTGGATTTGAAGTGGAAAGAACTAAAACTGACGAGTTTTTAGCTCGAGATGCCTGTGCGGGTTTTACCCTCATCGAGCTCATCGTGGTGGTGGTGATCATCGGCCTGCTTGCCGGCTTGGTCGTGCCGCAGTTTATTAAGCAAGAAGAAAAGGCGACGGCGAAGGCAGCAAGAGCGCAAATCGAGCTTTTCGGAACCGCCCTGGATACTTTCCGGCTGGATGTGGGGCGCTATCCGACCACGCAAGAAGGTCTGGCGGCCCTGACGCAGAAACCCGCAAGCGCAGACCGCTGGGATGGGCCATATCTCAAGAAGGAGGTGCCGCCCGACCCCTGGGGCAAAGCTTATCTTTACAAAAGCCCCGGCGACCATGGTCCCTACGATATTGTTTCCTACGGGGCTGACGGCGCACCTGGCGGTGAGGACAACAATCGTGACGTTACCAGTTGGGAAAGGTGACGACGGTTTTTCCCTTCTCGAGCTCATTTTAGTGCTCCTTCTGATTGGCGCCAGTATGATGATCGTACTGCCCAATATTCAAAAGGGATTAGAGGACCGAGAGGTAAGGCTCTCTGCCTTGCGGTTGGCGGCGGCGGCGCGCGACTTGAGAAGCCGCGCCGTCTCCGACGGTCAGGCCAAACAGTTGGAGATTAATCCGACTGATAACAGTTACCGAGTCGCGCGTGCGACAGAGGTGCAATTGCCGCCAGAGGTGAGGGTTGATGGTATCGACGGCGGCGAAACTCTGGATCGTGGCAGCAAGAGATTCTATTTTTTTCCTAACGGCAGCAGTCTCGACGGTAAAATCGTCCTCGCCGACGAGCGAAAAACGATTTCTTACCTCATCCGTTTCGAAGCTCTCACCGGTAGAATCGAAGTGTTACGGGGAAACTGATCGTGCGCCGTACGCATTTGTCAGTCAAAGCTTTTACCTTGCTCGAGGTCCTGGTCGCATTGACCATACTCGGGCTGGGTGTGGTGACGTTGTTACAAATTTTTTCTTTGGGCTTGCGTTTAGTTGCCCGCAGTGCCACGCGTACGGAATCGGCTGTGACCGTTGCCTCGGTCATGGATGAATTGCTGGCGCGAGGAAAGTTGCCGGAAGTTCCTGAATCCGGCCGGCTGCCAGGTTCCATCAGCTGGAAAGCGGAGGTGCAAACCAGGCGAGATTCAGCCTCGACTCTCGGGTTATCCAGCAACTGGGAGCTGAAGGAGATCACGATCGGTCTATCATCTGCCGGCATCCGGGAGCCAAGCAGCGAGCTTAAGACTTTGCGTCTCGCCAAGAAAGCGAATCCATGAGCTGTAAGTGCCGAGTCAGAAGGCTCCCGAAGCGGAGCCTGGCGCTCGCCAGGAACGCGCGCGGTGGATCCGCCGGCTTTACCTTGATCGAGGTCGTGCTGGCGTTGTCGATTTTCGCGCTGATGGGAGCGATTCTTTATGGCGCATTTGCTCTGGGACAAAGCGCGGTCACGAAATCACAAAAGAGTGCCGCCGAAAGCCAAAAGCGGAGGTCTGGCGGCGATCTTGTCGGAAGTTACCTTCATTCGGCTTTCCCCTATCGGGATTCGCCGCAAGACGCGGCGCCTTTTTTCGACGGGGAGCCTAACAGCGTCACGTTCGTGTCGGCTTATTCCCATGCGATGGGAGGGCGCGGCATGGCGAAAATTCAAATTTCCGCTGATGAAGGGACGGATGGACGAGCTAGTTTGAGATTGCAGGAGACTACTCCGGTGCGCCTCAATAGCGACAGCGGTGCCGCTGGTCAGAGTCAAGCGCTGGTACTGGAGGAAAGCGTCAAACAGTTTCGCATCGACTATTTGAACCCGCAGATCGAGGACGACACTTGGGAGGAAAGCTGGGACGCTCGGGAGCGACGATCGCTGCCGCGTGCTGTGCGGTTTACGTATCTGGATGATCAGGGCATTAAAATCAGCAGAACCTATCCCATTATGTTGATGGTCCTGAAGCCATGAAAATTCGCGCGCCTTCCGGCAAGCTCAGGAGTCAAGACGGAGTCGCTCTGATTCTCGTATTATGGGTTTTTATCTTCCTTTTTGTAGTCGCTTTCGAGTTCAGTACTGCCGCGCGCGAGGAAGGCACCGCAGCGCAACGGTTCAATGAGGATACCACCGGCTATTATCTGGCGCTCGCCGGCTTCGAGAGCGGCTTGTATGAGTTTCTGAACCAACAGAGCGGCGCCGCATCCCAGATCGGGCAAAACACGAAGGAAGACCTGTTCGACGGTGAGTTTCGGGAGCAGAAGCTTGGCTCAGGTACGCTACGGGTTCGAATGATCGATGAGAGCGGCAAGATCAATATCAATCGGGCGAATGAAGAGATGCTGCGACGCATTTTTCTGAACCTCGGCATTGATCCGGATCGCGCTGATGTTTTAGTCGATTCGATTATGGACTGGCGTGATCTTGACGATTTGCATCGGCCGAACGGCGCTGAAAACGACTACTATCAATCTCTAACGCCGCCCTATACCGCAAAGAACGGTGCCCTCGATACGATTGAGGATTTGTTGTGGATTCGGGGAATGACACCTGCTCTGTTCTATGGTGATCCGGAACAGGGTAATGAAGACGCAAAGCGCGTTCCGTTGCGCGATCTCTTTACTGTGGATAGTCCAATCGATCGAGTCAATTTGCGTACCGCTTCGGCCGAGGTCATTCATGCTTTAGTGGGCATTCCGCTCGAGAAATGCCGAAGCTTCGTTGACGAACGAAAAAAATTATCGGAAAAAACCATTGGCGATTTGTTACCGCTCCTGGGAATCGGCGCGGCCGATAACATCATGCAGATGTTTATTTTTAGCAACCCCTCGGTGGTCGCGGTGGAAGCCGAAGGACTCGCTGGAGACTCGCGAACCGGCCGCCGGGTCAAAGGAATTGTCCGGCTGGGGGGCGCCCAGGGATTCGAGTTGCTCCGTTGGGTCGATCGCGACATCGCACTACCACAAAATTTGCGCTTGGGTTACAATATGCCGACAAATCGTTCAATGGCCCTAAACGGTTTTTAACTGCCGACGATGATTGCACTACGTAATCTGCAGCAGCTTTCACGCGCGGACTTCCTGACCGGCGTTGGATTGTATTTCCTCAGTGACCGGCTGGTGATGGCGCGTTTGCGCAAGAATCTGCTGCAAGTGTCAGTGTTGGAGCAGGAGATCCGGGAACTCCCCGAATCCGACAATCGACAGGCTATTTCGGAACTGACAGGGTGGGTCGCTGAAGATGTGAGGGAAATTGCCCTCAAGGCGGCAAGTGATTCACGGGAGCGGGCGCTACGGCAGGCGCTGGTCTCGCTGTTGCCGCATCTCAATCCGGCGCGCGACGCCGTTTATCTCTGCCTCCCTCCGGAAAAAGCGGTGGTGCAAGAAGTGCTGTTACCGCTGGCGGCGCAAGAAAACATCGCGCAGGTTCTCGAATACGAGCTCGAGAGGCAACTGCCATTCAAGCGCGATGAGGTTTATTACGACTTTATTCCCGTGGGAAAGAAGGGGGAAAGGTTCAGCGTCTATTTATTTGCGTTGCCGAAAAGAAATGTCGATACGCTACTGAATCTGCTTGATTCCCTGGACATTAAAGTCGCTGGTGTGGAGACGACGATCACGGCTCTGGCCAATTATCTGCTGTTCAGCGATCGATCGAATGCCGGCCCGGTCGGAATTGTGACAGCGCGCCCGCGGCATTGGGAAATGATCGCCTTCAAGAAGCGCATGGATAGATGGCAGCCGGACACGCAATTGCTTTTCTGCAATCAACTGCCCGGCGTCGACTGGGCTCAAGCTACTGGTAAAGAACTACTGCAAGAGAATATGAGCCTGATTCCGAAGGTCTTCCGCTGCGGCGACTTGTCCGCTCTGAATGGCTTGGCACACGAGCATCTGGCGGGTGCCGAGGATCTCGCCGAACTGGGCACTAGTCGCTTCAAGGGAATGACGGCGCGGCTCCAAGCCGAAACTTTGCCCGCGATCGGCGCAGCTTTGCGCGGCGTCAGGGAAGCTTCGTTCAGCGCAAACTTGTTGCGCCACGAAGGCAACGAGCGTGATCGCAACAAGGGTTTGTCATTGCTGAATCTCTTGTTGCTGGGTTTGTTCGTGATTGCCTTGGTAGTATGGGGAGTGAGCTATCCCATCAAAGATGAGCTACGGTTACGCCAGTTGCAAAACGAAAATCGCAAGATCGAGCCAGCGGTCAGCGCACTTCAGCGCGAGGAGAGCCAGCTTGAACAGCTGCGAAAGCAAGCGCGGCTGCTTGCCGACCTCGAGCAGCGGCGGGGGGAAACTCTTCGAGTCCTCGACGAGCTTTCCAAGATCGTTCCGAACACGGTTTACTTGTCAAATCTGCGTTATCGAGCCGGGTCATTGGAGGTGCAAGGGAATGCGGAAAATGCCTCGACATTGATTCCGCTCCTGGAGCGCTCGCCGGTTTTCGAAAACGTCGGCTTCAACGCGCCGTCCAACCGTGGTCGCGATAACCGTGAGACGTTCTCGCTCAAGGCCGATTTGGAAAAGCCGACGCCGCGGGCCGGGGCGGTAAGTAAAGGGCCCGCGAGTGCTCCGTCGAAGGAAAACAAAGCAGCTCGATGAAAGCTTTTTGGCAAAGAATTTCTACGCGCGAGCGTGGTTTAATAGTTCTGACTGCGCTCGTTCTCCTGGCGTTTGTGGCAAAATTTGCCGTGGTCACACCCCTTTTGCAGCGGCGCGACTGGGTCAAGCGACAGCTTGAAAGCCAGCCGCAATTGTTGACGAAAAATCTTCGCTATGTCGGCCAAAAGGAAGCCCTGCTCGCGGCCCTCGAAGCCGCCCGTGTGGAGACCAAGGCGCAGGAACCAAAACTTCTGACCGGAGATACGCCCTCGGTGAACGCTTCGGATCTGCAGGAGACCGTGCAAGCATTAGCGAGTCGCGAAGGGACGCAGGTCATCACTACGCGTGTGCTCAATCCGGAACCGGCAGGAACATTTTCGAAAATCGGCATTCAGATGGAGATCGGCGGCCAAATTCAGCAGGTCGCAAACCTCGTCAAAGGGATCGAGAGCTCCCCTAAGTTGCTGGTGATCGATGAGATTAACGTGCGTTCGCTCTTCCGACCGATTGGATTTCCCCAGTCTCCAGGCGTGCCGCAGCTGCCCGCACAGAATTTGCGCGTGAGTATTACCATAGTGGGTTTTGCACGCGCACAGCTGCCGCCGGGCGGAAAGCCCGAAGGGCCCGCTAATCCGACGCAATCTTCATCGAGAGGTGCTTAATACGCGGTCGTGGCCGGCTACGGCTGAAGGTTCTTCAAGCAGCGCGCGGAGCAAGTTCCTGAAACCGAGTTGCAAGCAGCGGATTTTGAATTGACGCTTGTTCTCGGTGGGCGTAAATTGAGGCATTTCCCGACGTATCCGATGGAGCAACAGTCATTCTGACGCGATCTTCACTGCTGAGCATTTTGTTGGCAGCCGCCACTGGATTTGTTTGTTGGAGTACCTATCGTACGTGGAACGACGATCCATGGATTCTGCCCGCCCCTGCGAAAGCGATTTCGTTGCCGATTTCTGATAAACCGGCTTCCCCAATCGCCAAACCGACCGTCAATATCGACGTCATCGTCAGTAAAAATCTCTTTGATCCGGAGCGCGGTGCCGGCGCAACTCG
>JBIOXP010000610.1:0-8672 GCA_044869705.1 Binatia bacterium
TACTGATGAAAGGGCGATTTTGCGCCGACTCGATGCTTTCGAATAGGAAAAGAAGCAGAATCAGCGCCAGCATCGGACCGATTTCACGCAAGCGGACACGCCGCCCGAGGAACAAGTCTCCTTTAGGGAAAACGCCTGGGATGTATTTCGGGGTCGTACGGCAATATTGAGCGAAGCTTTCGCCAAAGTATTTTCTCAGAAACCGATTCTCTGCTGGTTCGATGACGCGGTGGTAAACCACAACGATGATCAGCAGTAAAAATACAAAAACGTAGGCGTCCAGAAGAAAAATCATTCCGAGACCGATCAGCAGATTGGCAATCCAGAGCGGATGTCGGACATAGGCGTAAGGCCCGGTTTTAATCAGCTCGCGCGGTACCGATCGATCCCATCTCTCGCGGACGGGACGATGGCTCATCGCCCAAACATAGAGTAGACCACCGACAAGCACCACTGTGCCGCCGAGTACATCGACAAATTGTTCCGCTAACGTGCCTTCCTGGAAAACTCCGTCAGATGCAAATAAAGCATAGAGTAACAGCAGCAGAACGAAACCAAGACGGAACCCGCCGCCGATTCTTAACAGTCGGGCGAGCACTGTTGCGCTCTCGAGTCGATCCAGGGCCTGATTTACGATTGGAGTAGAACCAAGGTTGGGAATTTTCTGCCTGGGTTCAGCGCATTTTTGATTCCGATCATCGTGGGCTAGCAGTTCCTCATAACACGCCGCTACCACTGCACCCGTGGAACATCCTTCAGGATCGTGGACAATACGCGCGCTGCTGGCCGGCGGTGCCCACCTATCAAAATTGCGGTAACGAAAGATTGCTACCGTCCGGACGCCCAAACTGGAGGCCAGGTGCATCGGGCCGCTGTCACAAGTCACGAACAGATCGCAATTTGAAACCATGGCCGCAAACATCCGCAACGATCTTTCGAACACGATCGGAATGTTTTGGTCCAGGGCATCGCGAAACAACCCCAGCGTATCCTTTTCCTCGGGGCCGACGAAAGTGATCACCTTGAAGCCATAGGCGTGCAATGCTGTGATGAGTTCGCAAAAATTCGCCGTCGACCAGCGCTTGCCCCAGGACTTACGGCCGCCCACGAAAATGCCTACGGTGCTCCTGGTCGATCGTCCTGAGGTTAAGCCTGCAATTTTGTTGCGCGCTTCATGGCGCTCTAGGTCGGTCAACGCTATGTGACTAACGGGCGATTGACAAGTGATTCCGAGGTTACTCAAAAATCTCGGTAAGGTTTTGTACTTGTTAATCTCCCCCGATTTGGAAACCTTTACATTCAGCCATCGGTCCCATTTTCCTTGCATCCCGGCGCGCCAGCGCGCTCCCGAAAGGCCCACAAGAAATGCTCCCATAGCCGACTGCGAGCAGCTCACGTCGACTGCAAGATCATAGTGGACGCTGCGCAATCGCTTCAGCAGTAAAGGATAATCCAGAGCGGACCCTGGATAACGCCTGCTGATCGTGTAGCAGTTATCCACCGGCATATTGTGCATGAGGTTCTTGGCAATGGGTGCTCCGACAAAGTCGATGCGCGCATGTGGAAATTGGCTCCGAAATGACCAGACGGCCGGAAACGCCAGAAGCGAGTCGCCGAGGCGAAATGTAGCACGCACGATCAGTATTTTTTTTATACTTTCCGTGCGCAAATCGGGTGGGCTCGGCGCCGTCGCCGCCGTTGTTCTACTGAAGATCCAAAGCAACAGATCCCGAAACCGACGATTTAGGGAGTAGCGGAAGACTGGTGGCGGAGCATCCGACATTTTAAGGTCGCCGTCGATTCAACTGTCTTGCGATAGGGACAGATTTGAAACTAATTGCGCTTCAAAAGTAAAACTATTTCAAGTCAGGAGCAACCGAGCCCCACCAGAAGAAGCCGCGGCTGCGAGGATCGGGTAAGCCACAAACCGGGGTTTTGGCTGACGAAACCTGTGCCAGCAGTCCCCGAATACTCGGTCCGAGACTCCGAACGTCTGAGAAGAAGCCTAATCTCCCGGACGATCGGGCTTGCACTGCTCCTGATTCATCAGAGCAACACATTCCCTGCAAAGTTCAAAGTCAGGCGGCAGTTTTTTTGAAACGATAATATTGAAACTGTCACTGGGCCAGTGAGAGCAGTTTCGACAGAAATGCCAGGTTTGTGACTTCGCGGCTCCTCGATACTCCATCGGAGCACTCTATTGGTCTTACGGACGACCAACCAAAACCTAGGAGCAGCAATGACGGTGCCATCGATTGGACCGAGAGCTGGCGCGAAGTGGGCCCAGCGCTTCTTCGACCGCAGATTGCGATGCCAGAGCCCGAATCGCATTACCCGTTTTTACTTTGATTGTAGCCCTTGGGAGCGCAAGTACGCTGTGATTTAAGAGAAGCCGAACTCATATTGTTAGACGTTCGCCTCCTGGAATCCAAGTCGCCCGCGAGCTGCAGATTGCGTAGACGGCAGACATTCCGGCCATTGCAGGAGTGCTGATTATCGCGCCAAACCGAATCGGGATATGTTGCTTCGCGCAGGTTTATTCAAGTGCATCGAAAAGCCGGTTTCATTGCGCAAACTCGGGACTGTGATTGCCCGTTTTCTGAATCCCCGGATCGGCTTGACCGCGGCAGGCTATAGGATCGGCTGCCGCTTTTTTTTCAGAAAATAAATTCAACTTCCCACTTGAATCATCGCGGCTATGGGGCATAGGCTGATAATCGATGCGGTCGGTTATCTCGGAGAGCTTGGCTCGTCAGGAGGACGACATGACGATTTCAAGAGCTAAAGCCGGCTTCGCGATGATTGGTGTATCGATAGTCTTCTTCTTGATCGCGGATTCGATCGAAAATCTTGAAACTCAACTGGGCGTTGCGGCAGCGGCGTTTGTAGAAAACTGCCTTTTTATAGCTGCGCTTGCGCTCGTCGCTGTCGGGATCTACTTGGCCTGTTTTAGTAAGGCTTGCCCAGTGTGCGCGCAACGGCTCTCACTCGCGGCAACCGAGTGCCAGCACTGCGGCTATAACTTTGACACTGCGCCGCGGTCGCATCGCTGGAAATGGGTTCGTCGCCCGTAAACACTTTCATTTGGTCCGAGTCGAGTGCAGCGATAAACAAACGATAACCTCCTAGCCTTCAAGAGCTCGCCATGGAGAAGCAAGTTGATCCTGCACGGCTGCTGACTCCTCACCAAGCCGCTAGATTGCTGAATCTGCCGACCGAAACAATACTGCAAATGATCCTGCGCAAGAAACTTAGGGCTTTTAAAGTCGGTCGCTACTGGCGGCTCAGTAAAAAAGACCTCACCAAATGGCTCTAACTCACCACGAGATGTGAATGCGGGTGCGGCTGATCACCTTTCGATTATTGAATCGTAAGTAGCTGTCGCAGAATGTGAAGGGGGGGCGTCGCGAGCAGACTTACCACGCCGCAGCTGAGCACGATCTTCGTCTGATCGAATACTCAGCCGATCTCCAAGTCTGCCCAGACGCCCACATGGTCTGACGGCCAAAGCTGCGGATCGTCTTTGGCCGGTTGGTTAAAGCATAACCCTGATGCGCGGAGCTGTATGGATTCGGAAATCCAGATGTAATCGATGCAGCGATCGAAGCGCGGCCACTCCGGGTGCGTAGCAGCGCCGCCGGAGTCGCGGAGAGGCGTAAAAGCAGTTGGCTGGTTTTGAGTAGGTCGGTAAATCGAAGACATCAGCCGGATCGAGGGTTGATCCGGCGCAGCGTTGAAATCACCGCAGACAATCGAACAATCAGCATCGTCCCGCGTGCGAATCCACTGCAAAAGCTTGCTCACCTGATCTTGACGCGCAGAATCCTCCACCTTCGCGGCGATGAGATGCGTCACGTAGAGATCGAGCAGCTTGCCGGCAATCTCGAACCTTGCCACGAGCGCTACGCAGTTGTGCGAGCGATAGTCGAGATTCGCCGTTTCGATCATAGGATAACCGCTAAGCAACGCTTCGCCTTGCACCGCCGAGTCGTCTTCCGCTTTGCTCTGTTGCACGAGAAAGTGCTTTGTCGCCGTCGCCCTCGCCGCCGATCTCTGTAACCAGCGTGCGGTCTGGCTCGCGATGTAAATTTCATTGAGCGCCCACATTGCGGGGTGCAGATCTGCGACTTGCTGGGCAATCAGCTCGCGCCGGGCTTCCCAGCGCTTATGATTCTGTTCCAGGTTCAAAGTGGCGATTCGAAGAACCATGACTGGTAGTAAAGTAACTCTCTTGCCGACACAACGATAGGTATCGGTTCTTGACTTCGTGCTCTGGTTACAATCTTAACAGGGTTGTTGCGCGACTGTATATCGACCAGCGTACGACCAGGAGCGATTTCGGCTCACCCGATTCGGCTTTCAATGCAGCGGCATGATCGCCGAAGTCCAAGCGCACCGGACCTCGTCATAACATTTGAAGCTTTGATGAGAGATCGTCCACAGGACCAGAGACGGACACGGACAGTATCTCGCGGACCGGTGGCGCGAGATCGGGATGGGAGCCGATATTTCGGCAGATGCCGACACCCGGGCAATCCATCTCAGCGCATAAGACGCAAGCGGGTCTGCAACGTCTTTTATTTCAGGCACTCCGAGTCCGGACAAACTGGTGCGTCGTTTGCCTGCTGGTTTGAAATAACATACCAACACGCAGGCGATCACGATCGGGAAACTAGCCGGCAAAGGTCGCCATTGTAACTGGCGCTTCTAAAAGGATCGGCAGCGGGCCAGCCGAGCGCGCACCAGCGTTGTGTTTCTGGCTTGTCAGGACTTGGCATGCATCATAGGCAAGGCGATCGAAGTATCCGGTGGCTTGAGCTAGAAATCGCGCATCGTGTGGCGCGAAAGCATTCCGCAATCGAAATAAGTTTTCAAATTATTCGCAGCGAGCCGCAGCCGGAGCGGATCACTGATCCATGGTCGGAGATCGAGTTCCTCGGCCCAGGGGTGGAGGCGTTCATTTCTGTTTCTTGATACTGCCGGACTTGTTCACCGTCAAGTAATGGACACGACGGATGTTTTTAGCCGGCCAACAGTTTTCAGAATGGGAGATGTTTATGAATTATAAAGCATGGATAGCAAAGACCGCGAAACAGCACATGGTCTTCGAGAGTGTTGATCTCGAACCGCTCGGGGCCGAGGAGGTTGAAGTCGCCGTCGAACACTGCGGTTTGTGTCACTCCGATCTGTCCGTCTTCAACAATGAGTGGGGCATTTCACAGTACCCGGCGATTCTCGGTCACGAGGTCGTCGGTCATGTCACCGCGTTAGGTTCAAATACCAAGGGGCGCAAGGTCGGACAGCGCGTCGGCGTCGGCTGGTACTTGGGTAGCTGCATGCACTGTCCTCAGTGTATGTCGGGAAGCCATCACCTCTGCCCGCAAGTACAAGCCACCATCGTCGGTCATCGCGGCGGGTTTGCCACCCACATTCGTTCGCACTGGGCCTGGGCCATGCCGCTGCCGGAAAAGCTGAGTTTTGCCGAATCCGGGCCACTCCTGTGTGGAGGTATCACTGTCTTCTCGCCGCTGGCCATGTACGCCAAGCCAACCGACCGAGTCGGTATTATCGGCATCGGTGGTCTAGGGCACATGGCCGTGAAGTTCGCCGCCGCGTATGGGTGCGACGTTACTGCGTTCACGTCCAGCGAGAGCAAGTTCGATGAGGCGAAGCGGTTCGGAGCACACCACGTGGTCTCGAGCAAAGACTCAGCGGCGATTGCGAAGCTCGGTGGCAGCTTCGACCTTTTGATCAGCACCGTTAACGTGAAACTCGATTGGGACGCGATGATCGGCACGCTCGCGCCGAAGGGTCGGCTGCATGTCGTCGGTGCCGTGGTTGAACCCATCCCAGTCTCGGCATTCTCGCTTATTCTGCAGCAGTGTAGCGTCTCGGGTTCGCCGACGGGCTCGCCGGTGGCGATCGCGACGATGCTCGATTTTGCTGCACGGCACAATATCACGCCGCAGAACGAGCACTTTCCGATGAGCAAAATTAACGAGGCATTCGCCCGACTCGAATCAGGCAAAACCCGTTATCGTATCGTGCTGGACGCGGATTTTTGATGCTCCCCAGCGAAATTTTTGTCGTGACAAGCCGTTTTCAGCCAAACAACCATGAGCGGCCCACGAAAACAGCCGTCCTGACGGAGCATCGAGTGCGGCAATCGTGAAACGGTTTGTCGAACTCGGTTTCAACGTCGTTGTCAATTCCCGAAGATGCCTCAGTGCGTCGAGATCGTTGCTTGCCATCGCGTTGGTGGATAGCGACACCAGCGAGCCGAGACTGCCGCCAGATGCTCGCGACCGCGTCGGCTCGCCTTCAGAAGGGGGAAGTCTGATTAATAACGCCGGCATCTTCATCAGCAAGCCGTGCACCGACTACAAGACCGAGGACTTCACGTCGCTGTCGCAAGCCGCTCATCTTTCAATCGACGGATTTATTCGAGCCGTACTTGGATTCGATTTCGATTACGGAGCTGGAAACGCGGCCGAAACATCTTCTGCTAAATCGCCATTGAGTTGGTCAAATGTTCGCCGTGATGGCACCCGCGTCACCATCATTGAGCGGGGAGAGCAGCTTTTACGGCGCGAGGATAGCGACGTGGCCGAAGAGGTGTATAAAATCCTCCGAGAAGACGGAATCGATATGGGACTTTAGCGAGAAAGTAAACCCTGTGTGCCATTCGGAAAATGGAAGGTGTCAGACCTTGGCTTAATTGATCGAACAGGAGGAGTAAAGCGATGGCCAGAGTTCTCTCAATCAACGTTGGACAAGCGCGCGAGTTTGAATTTAACGGTCGGCCGGCCAAAAGCGCCATTTGGAAGACGCCAGTCAACGGTCGGATCGCCGCTCGTGGAGTAAATCTCGAAGGAGACGATCAGGCGGATCGCAAAGCACACGGGGGTCCCGATAAAGCTGTATACGCGTACGCGATGGAAGACGTGCGGTGGTGGGAAGAGAAACTCGGTCGATCGCTCCAACACGGTGAGTTCGGAGAAAACTTGACCACCGAGGGAGTCGCGGTGAACGACGCGCCGATCGGCGAGCGGTGGGCGATCGGTACTGCCGTGTTTGAAATATCCGAACCACGGATTCCTTGCTGGCGGCTTGGGGTTCGGATGAACGATCAAGGATTTGTGCGCCGATTTACCGAAGCGCTTCGACCCGGGACATACCTGCGCATCATTGTTGAAGGAGTGGTCGGCGCTGGAGATGAGATCAGGATCATCGAAACACCGGATCACGATCTGACGGTTCGAGACATCTTTCGAATCTACACTCGAGATCGAGGAGAGGTGGAGCGCTTGCTCACCGTTGCTCGTATTTCAGAAAGCTGGCGCGGATGGGCACAACGTTTTCTCGCGGAAACGAAAGCTCGCCGCGCAGCTTCAAGTTCTCCTGGATGTTGCTGATCCGCCAAATTATCCCCCGGCCAGGAGAGTCGGCCTCGGGAATTCGGCAACTGGTCGCCGTCAATAAGGAGCTTCACCTGGCGCTTGACGTGTCGCCGGAACAATTGGAATAGGCTAAGTCATGCCGATAGATACCATCGGACGGATTGTCATAGGCATTTTCAAAACAAGTAGCAAGCATGGGCGAGCGCTCGAACGAAGACGCCGAGACGCTACTCTTCGATCTCGCTTGATGCATGCCATGCCGCAGACATACACGCGATGCCGGAAACATAAGTGAGGACCGTGATGAATCGGAATCAGACATTATGGCGAAGAGTCCCACTGGCAATGCTCGTCGCTTTCCTTGGCTGCGGAAAGTCGGATCCACCTAAGCCTCGTCCGCCGGAAGTCGAAGTGGTGCAAGTCGAGCAGAAGGACGTGCCGATCTGGAAGGAGTGGATCGGCATCTTGGAAGGCTTGGTCAATGCCCAGATCAAGCCCCAGGTAACGGGCTATCTGTTGCGCCAAACTTACAAGGACGGGGCTTTCGTAAAAAAGGACCAGTTGCTCTTCGAGATCGATCCGCGAACTCTTCAGGCGGTAGCGGATCAAGCAAAGGGGCAGCTCGCCAATGCGGAAGGCCAAGTCGCGACCGCGGAAGCAAATCAGATCAAAGCGCAAAACGATGTGGAGCGCTACACCCCACTCGCCAAAGAGCAAGCCATTCCGCAGCAGGACCTCGACAACGCAATCCAGGCCAATCAGGCCGCCAAGTCCCAAGTGGCGGCAGCCAAAGCGCAAGTGGAAGCCGCGAAGGCGCAGGTCTCATCGGCTCAGCTCAACCTCGGCTTTACCAAAGTTCTTTCACTCATCGACGGCATTGCTGGAATCGCTCAGGCGCAAATTGGTGATCTCGTAAGCCCCAGTACTCTGCTGACCACGGTATCCACGGTCGATCCGATCAAAATCTACTTTCCCGTGAGCGAGCGGGAGTACCTGGACTATGTCAAAGAACACCCCGATGAAGACAAGCGCCATTTGCGCCTGCAGCTGATTTTGGCGAATGGGTCAGTTTATCCCCACGAAGGGCAAACCACTTTGGTAGACCGGCAGATTGATGTGAAAACCGGCACACTGCGCGTTCAGGGAGTTTTCCCAAATCCCGGAAATGTGCTTCGTCCCGGCGAGTACGCCCACATTCGCACCGTCATAGCGACACGCAAAGGTGCGCTGGTAGTTCCCCAAAAAGCCGTGAGTGAGTTGCAGGGCAACTAC
>JBIOXP010000611.1:0-4447 GCA_044869705.1 Binatia bacterium
CTGAACCCACTACTCCACTACTCCAATACCCCATCACTTACTCCAATACCCCATCACTCCAGCTCTTGTTACCTGAACATATCTCTCAATCTTCTGCTCCACGAGTCGAGCTCTTCATTGCTCGGCAAACGCATCACGACAATCTGATCGTCTTTGACGTCCTTTTTGAATTTATGATCCGCCTCGGGATGAAACACATATTCGCCAAAGCCGCCGAAAATGCGTTGTGACTCCGCGCTGAGAAAGAAATCGGTGAATAACCGCGCTGCATTGGGATGCGGCGCCTGGCGGTTGATCGCGGCAAAGCTCAAGGAGGCAAGATATTTGTTCATACGCACGTACTCGATCGGACCGGGGTACTGAAACTTGTCCTTGATGTACCCGATGGCCACCGGCACTTCACCGGAAGTCAACGGCTGAATCGTATCCGCCAGGCTTCGGCCGAGGCGGGGTTCCTGCTTCGCCCACCCTTCGACGACTTTCAGCCATTGCGAACCGAGCAACTTCTCGAGATTCAAGACGAACTGAAGTGTGGTGACATGAATCCCGGGATTGGCCATGCCGAATTTGCTTTTCCATTTGGGGGCGAGCAAATCTTCCCAACTTTTCGGTGCTTCTTCGGCTTTGAGCATTTGATGGTTATAGTTGAGGCCGTAAGGAAGAACTCGCCACGGCGTCATTCTCTGGTCCGCGTCGAGAAATTGTTTCGGGTACCCTTTGGCTGCCGGCGGATCGAATACGGCAAAAAGTTTTTTCTCGTCCAAGGTCGTCATCACGACCTCGTTTCCCAGCGTGACATCGAACGCCGGCTTTCCGGCGCGTGCTTCGGCGAGTGCGCGGTTGATCAGCTCAGTGGCATCGCCGCGCCAATGGTGCAGCTTGATGCCGTACTTTTTTTCGAATGCATCGCCGATCGCTTTCGAGGAGTTGACGGTAATCGCGCCATAAAACATCACCTCCCCTTCCTTCTTTGCCGCCTCGATGAGCTCTGGTGTCACTTGCGCCTGTGCGAGCTGCCACGCCACAAGCATGCCGATCGCGCTCGTCAAAAAAACTAGCCGGGCTTTTCCGCGCATCCGTCCTCCATGGATCGTGTGCCTTTGTAGCGCCGATGAAACGACGCGTCAACGCGTAAACTCGCTGGCTACGCTGCTTGACTCCAGCTCCGAACTAGTTCACGTCATGAAGATACGTCAGAAAGCCCGCGTGTTCGCACTTTGTGGCAACTGTCGTTCTGAGCCCCTTTCAGCGATACTCAGGGCAGGCTTCGGCGAAGAATCTAGTCTCCCCAGGGGCCGATAAGACGGGATGCTTCGTTTCACTCAGCATGACACCCAGAGTTTTCGTGGTTAACGATGCAGTCTAAGGCGGATGATTGCTTGAAATCCGAGCTCAGCACATCGAAGCGAAATGTCGCCGCCTTCGGCGTCATGCTGGTGATTTTTCTGTTCGCCATAGACGCCACCATCGTCAGCACGGCAATGCCGACGATTGTCGCCAAGCTGGGCGGTCTCGATCTTTACAGTTGGGTGTTTTCCATCTACATGCTCACATCCGCGCTGACTACGCCGCTGTTCGGCAAGCTCTCCGATCTCTACAGCCGCCGCCGACTGATGTTGATCGGCATCGGGATCTTTGTCATCGGCTCGACTTTGTGTGGCGCAGCACAAAGCATGGAAGCGTTGGTGCTGTTTCGCGCCATTCAGGGTTTGGGCGGCGGCGCGATTTATGCGCTCTCTTTCATTGTGGTCGGCGTTCTCTACTCCGCCAAAGAACGGCCCAAAATGCAGGGCATCATCAGCGGGATCTGGGGCATCGCTTCGATTCTTGGACCGCTGGCCGGCGGCGTAATCGTGGACAACTGGAGCTGGAGATGGGCCTTTTTCGTCAATCTGCCGATCGCCGCGATTGCTGTCGGCCTGATCGTCACCGGCTTGCATGAAGCGAAAATTGAACAACACTCCCACAAGCTCGATATCGCCGGCACTCTTGCGCTGTTAACCGGGCTGCTACTGCTGTTCTACGCGCTCTCGCATGAAGCAGGCGCGGGCCAGAGGCTCGATGCCGGACTGCTAAGCATCATTTTTTTAGGATTGATGTTTATCGTGGTTTTTTATTTTGTCGAGCAGCGTGCTGCCGAGCCGATCATGCCGCTGGATCTTTTTCACTCGCGCTTGTTCAAGGCATCGGCGGCGGTTGCCACGCTTGCCGCCATGGGCGTTTTTGGCGCAGTCAGCTACTTGCCGTTGTACCTTCAGGGCGTCCGTGGCCTCACCGCGTCCCGGGCGGGCATGATGCTTCTGTTCGTCAGCATGGCCTGGACGAGCGGCAGCTTGATCGCCGGACAAGCGCTCAATCGGCTTGGTTACAGAACCGTCGCGCTGACCGGAATGGCGCTTCTGGCGGCGGGCTATAGTTTTTTTGTCTTCGTCGAATCTGAGTTGACCATCTTATGGGTGGCCGTAAGCGGCATCCTGATCGGAACCGGCATGGGTCTGGCGAATCTGACAACGCTCGTCGCGGTGCAGAACGCCGTACCGCATCAGCGCATCGGCGTGGCTACTTCGACGGTAATGCTCTTTCGCACATTCGGCGGTGCGTTCGCGGTAAGCATCATGGGAACCGTACTGCTGAACCGGATGCAGAGCGGGCTCGCTCAACTCTCCGCAGGCGATCTCGGACCAGAACTGCTCGCAAAACTTGCTCATCCGCAAAATCTCTTGATGCCTGACACCCGTGCGGAGATTCCCCCCGAGCTGCTACCCAAAATGATCGAGATCCTTGGCGACGCGATCTGGTCAGCCTTTTTGACCGGTTTCGTCCTCATGCTTGCCGGACTGGCGATAAGCTGCTTGATCGCATCCAGTACGCCCGCTGCCGCCGCATCTCGTGTGACCGAGGATTCGCTTGAATTTTCCGATTGACGTCGAACTGGTCGCCTTGTAGACAGTCGACCAGAAGGAGTTCACAAAGCGACACCATGAACGATCAAGCAACTTCAATCACTACGGTCAGCGCGTCTGACGCGCCGACGCTGGAAGCTACGCTTCAACAAAAAAGACTCGCACTCGGCCTTATCAGCGGCTGCCACGTTTTGAATCACCTCCAGTACAGCATTACCTCGGTGATCTTCCCGGTAATGATGACCGAGCTCGGTTTTGGTCTTGTCGGGCTTGGTTTTATTTCCGCGCTGTCGAGCTTCGTCGGTCAAGGACTGCAGGTGATCTACGGCTTTTTATCGAATTTTTTTCGTCGCACCACGATGCTTGCCGTTGGCAACGTCATGGTCGGCTTGACGGCGATGGCGCAATATTTCGTCGGGAGTTTTCCCCAATTGGTCACCGCCCGGGTTGCCGTCGACGCGGGATCGAGTCCGCAACATCCGCTCGGATCGAGCCTGCTGTCCCGCTACTACCCCAAAGCGCGCGGGTGGGCTCTGACGTTTCACCACTCCGCAGGTAATCTCGGCTCTTTCATCGGCCCGGCGGCCGCATCCGTAGCGCTGCTTTACGTCGGCTGGCGTACCGCTTTCGTAATTTTTGGCTCGCTCAGTCTGCTCATGGGACTGACGCTCTTTCTGGTACACGACTACAGCGGGACAGGCGAGGCGACGCGCGGCAAGAAAAACGTGCGCGCTGGCTTCGATGCTTACATTGAGTGTCTTAAGAATCGCAATCTGCTTTTTACTTCGCTGGTGCTGATGGCCGGGGCGGCTGGACGGGGCACCGGCGTCAATATGACCTACCTTGTGCCGTTTTTCATGAGCAAATTTGCCATCAGCGCTTCTGCCGGTGGCTTACTACTGACGCTCATGCAATCCGCAGGGTTGGTCGGACCCATGGCAATCGCCTGGTTTTCCGACTGGATCGGCAAACGCACGGTCATCACCCAAATCACACTTTTACTCTCGGCTTTATCGACGGTGCTGCTGGTGCAGCATGCATCATTGAATATTTTTTTCTACATCAATCTGCTGTTATACGGCGCTTTCGTGCAAGCGCGTGGCGCCCTCACCCAGACCATGATCGGCGATTTCGCCAGTGAAGAGCTGACGGACGCGGCGTTCTCGATCTACTATTTTGTCGGCTTCATCTCGGGCCCGATTTGGACCTTGATTATCGGTTACGTGATGCAGCACTACGGCTTCACCCAAGCTTTCTATATCGCGGCCGCGAGCTACATCGCGGGCATGCTATTGTTGCTTTTCGTAAAAGAAGAATCCAAAAGCACAACAAGGAACTGATTCTTGCGCGCCACATCACGATCGCGCCTTTCTTGACTTTCGCTCGCCGCAGTATGTAATAGCCATCAACACCTATACGATACAATCCGCCATCAGTCATAGTAATGAGGAGGCAGCTATGGCGCGAATTCCACTCAAGGTAAACGGCAAATCGCAGGCCATCGAAGCCGAACCGGACATGCCGCTGCTCTATGCGCTGCGCAA
>JBIOXP010000612.1:0-4153 GCA_044869705.1 Binatia bacterium
CGAACACGCCGATTTTCCGGCTCGCGCCTTCCATGGTGCCCCAGCGATAGTACCCATCGGGTCGGTCGCACGGCATCCATAGGTCGAGTCGCGGCCGAAACACCGCATCTCCCTTGAGCAGATCGTCATAGCCATCTTCCAACGCGTCGAGACAATCTCTCATCGTGAACAGCTTTTCGACTTCCTGGTTGTTGATCAGCAGCATGAAATCCTCCTCGGATTGGATTACAACAACGAGGCGCGTTTTGAAAGCCGGACCGGCGAAACTTTAGCGGAAACTCCGGCCATGGTAGAGAGCGCGACTTACTACCGATCGAAGCACCGGTCATCCTGAGTAGGCAGCGAGTAACCCTGCCGTATCGAAGGACGATTTGACATCCCCCTGGCGTTGTCGCAAAGATAAGCGGAATTTCGCTTCCGAGAGGAGAGAACATTGAAGATTTTGCGATTCAACGATGACAGGATCGGCGTCATCAAAGATGGCAACATGGTCGTCGATGTCAGCGACAGCGTGAGCGCGCGCAAAGCCAAAGGGCCCGAGCGCGTCATGGAAGAAATTATCGAAGGCTGGCGCAAGTATCGCCGCCGCTTTGAAAAAATTCTCGCCGAGCAGAGCGGTGTACCGGTGGACAGCGTCGAGATCCATTCGCCGCTCGCCCGTCCCGGCAAGTTTCTCGCGGCCTTCAGCAATTATATCGATCGCCCCGAACGCACGGCGGACAATTTTCCCAACGAATATTTCTACAAGTCGCCCGACTTGGTCGGACCCGGTGAATCGGTCGAGCTGCGCGACATTCCTGCTTGCGTCGTCTATCAACCCGAAGCCGAGTTCGCGTTCGTGATCGGCAAGACCGCGGAAAACGTTCCGCAAAACAAAGCGCTCGATTACGTCTTCGGCTATGTGCCGGTGTTCGATATCTCGACACGCGGCATGGTGCGCCGCACTCAATTCATCGGCAAAGGCCAAGGGAGCCATGGCTGCTGTGGGCCGTGGATCATCACCAAAGATGAAATCGCGGATCCACACAATGTGGTGGTGAAGTCATGGACCAACGGCGAGCCGCGGCAGAACTACAACACCAGCGCCATGGCGCACAAGCTCCCGAACCAGATCGCCTGGCTCACTAAATTCGTCCGCCTCAGTCCTGGCGATATTGTCGCGACAGGAACTTTTCACGAAGGGCTAAAGCCGGTGAACTCCGGCGATACCATCGAAATCGAATTTGAAAATATGGGACGCGCCAAGTTCAACGTCAAAGGCAACAGCCCGCGCAAAGACGTGGAGTGGCTCCCCGGCAGGAATCAACCCACGCCCCCGCCCGGCGGAGGGATACATCTCGTGTAAAAACTGGAGTACTGGAGTGATCGGATGTTGGGGTCATGGGTTTATCGGAAACCCAACACTCCAGTACTCCATCACTCCAACACCCCGGTTCACCGATTACTCCACTCTTTTCAGCATTCCCCAGTGCCATGACATCAGCACTCGGTGCAATAAATTGAAAAGCTGATTGAGCGTGTAGCCGAGAATCGCGAGCGATAACATCCCGGCATACATCTGGACGACTTTGAATCGGCGCTGCGAGTCGAGAATGAAATAGCCGATGCCATCGGTGCTGCCGACCATTTCCGAGATCACCACCAGAATCAAAGTGATCGGCAGGCTGACCCGCAATCCGGTCATGATCTGCGGCGACGCCGCGGGCAAAATCACCTGGTGAATGGTTTTTACTCGTGACAAGCCGAAGGTTCGCGCGGTATTAAGCAGCACCCAGTCGACACTGCGTACGCCGTCCAAGGTATTCAACAGAATCGGCCAGGCGCAGGAAAAAAAGATCACGAAGATCTTCATTTCGTCGTCCAAGCCGAAGAAAAGCATCGCCACCGGAATCACGACCGGCGGCGGCACCGGCCGAAGCATCTCCACCGCGACTTCGAACAGGCAGTAGATGCGCTGCGACAATCCCATCGCAATCCCGAGCGGGATGAACACTGCGGCAGCGAGTAAGTAACCTGCGGCAGCACGCCTCATACTGACGAGAATTTGCCAGGGAATTTGCCCGGAGGCGATGAGATCGGAGAAGACGCTAAGAATCCGTGCCGGCGCCGGCATAACCAGCGGGTTGAGCAGCTCGCTTCGCGAAGCAATCTCCCAAATCGCAATCAACGCGATAAGAAAGACCATGCCGCGGACGTTGATCCAACGCATTTTCATGCCGCCTGCCGCGCCAGCATGCCGCGACGCCACTTCAGCACTCTTGCTTCGAGCGCCAAAAACAACCGATTGAGCCCGTATCCGAGCGCGGCCACGACAATAATAGCTGCGTACATGTTGGCGCTGTTCATCGAGCGCTCTTCATCCAGAATAAAGAAACCCAGTCCCTTGCTGCCGGCCACCATCTCCGCCGTTGTGACGAGAATGAGGGCGATCGAAAGACCGATGCGCAGGCCTGTCACGATATACGGCGAAGCCGCGGGTAAAATCACCTGGCACAAAATCCTTCGTCGGCTAAGCCCGAAGGTCCGCCCGGTCTGAATCAGCACCTGCTCGATGTGCCGTACGCCGTCAATGGTGTTGATCAAGATCGGCCAGATCGTGGCATAGACCGTAACGGCAACGATCATGGAATCGCCTATGCCGAGCATCAAGATGGCCACCGGAATGATCGCGACCGACGGCATGGGCCGGAGAAACTCGATCAGACTCTCCAGCAGTTCATGAGCCGTGCGAAAATAGCCGAGCACAACACCGAGCACGACACCAATGGCGAGCGATAAAAGATAGGCGTCCAGGAAGCGGCCGACGGTAATCATGAACTGGCTCAAGAGCACGCCCGAGTGCAGCGAGGCTGTCAGCGCGGCAAACACCTCGCTAAGCGGCGGGAAGTAAGACTGCAATTTCGGCGCGCTGCGCGCGCCAAATTCCCACGCGAGCAATAAGAGCCCGAAGAAAAGCCACCCCGACCAGTTGAATCGCTTGAACCTGTTCACGAATGAAATCCGGACTTGACGCAATGCACGCGGGTTGAACTAACCCCATGTCTCTGAAACGCGCAACATCGTATTTCCGGGCAAGCTGGCGTTAGTGGCGCGACCGGGAATCCAGGCTTCCTGCAGGTTTTCCCGGATGCCGGTTTTCACCGGCATGACGACAAATAACTCCGCTGATTCCATTTCGACATGCAGAGCAATCGAGTACCTAATTACGGATATTGCGATAAATATCGTTCCTAATTTCCATGAAACGCGCCTCGCTGCGAGTCGTCACTTGATTGCGTGGGCGCGAAAAGTCGATCGCGATCTCGTCGATTATCTTCGACGGCCGTCGGCTCAAGACCCAGATACGGCTGGAAAGATAAATCGCCTCTTCGATATCGTGTGTGATGAAAATGATCGTCGTTTTGAGCTCTGCCCAGAGCGCCAACAGTGAGTCTTCCAGCTCCAAACGAGTCAACGCGTCGAGCGAGCCAAACGGCTCATCCATTAACAATACCTCCGGCTCGTAGGCGAGCGCCCGCGCGATGGCGACCCGCTGCTGCATACCCCCGGAAAGCTCCCAGGGATAGTGGTTTTCGAATCCGCCGAGACCCACCAGCTCGAGGAGCCCGCGCGCTTTTTTAGCCGCATCCGCGGAACGATTGCCGCGAGCTTCGAGGCCGAAGCGCACGTTGCCCAGCACCGTGCGCCAAGCGAACAGTGACTTGTTGTACTCCTGGAATAGCAGGACCAAGTTGGGCGGCGGGCCCAGCACTTCTTTGCCATTGACGATGACGCGGCCCGCGGTCGGTGCGATCAGACCGGCAATCGACATCAAGAGAGTCGTTTTGCCGCAGCCGGACGGACCGACAAAGGAAACGAACTCGCCCGCTTCGACTTCACAGGTAATGTTGCCGATAGCGATCGTACTTTCACCGCTCGCCTGGCGGTAGTATTTCGATAACCCTTGGACCTGGAGAATTGCCACGGGGAAAGCAGAAAACTGGAGTGATGCACTGATGGCGTGACAGATAATGGTCGAGTTTAACAATCCATCACTCAGCACTCCAGTACTCCATATCTCATTCTTATTTCGCGATCTCGCTGATCACGTCGCGCGCTTTCATGGCGCGCGGGATCAATTTATACTTTGCCGACAAGTCGATCGTCACCTGAA
>JBIOXP010000613.1:0-3543 GCA_044869705.1 Binatia bacterium
CAAAAATCCGCACTGGAACGCGAGTTGTTCAAATGGCCCGACCAGCAACGCATTTACGTCGAGACACGGCGCATTCGGCGCACAAACGCTTCGAACATCTCCCTCGTCATTGATGTACAGTCCGTAACTGGAGAGGGGAATCGCAGCATTTCCTTTCGAGTTGGTGAGCTGTCTAATACAAAGGAAGAACGTTTGCTGGTCCGTAGTTCTATTCCCAGGTGTTCCGATCAGACAACGATACTGTTTCTCGGTAAGGATCATACTTTCATCCATGCCCAAATCTCGGGCGAGCTGCGCAGCCCGCTCTATGCCTAATGGCTTGTTAATTTGTTTACCACGCCTGGCTCGATGCGGGGCCAGGCGCACAAATTTGCGCTCTAGCTGACATTCAACCGGCCATGCACATCTGTTAGGCAAAACTCTGCGGTCTCGGGAGGTCTGCTTCTCAAACAAGTGCGCGAATGCAGCATATGGGCAACCGTTTGGATTTTGTTCCAGACAAGCGACGACCGCTTTAGGAATCGGCGCCTTGTAAGCCGGCATGTTGGCGGCATGGCGAGGATTCACCATGTACAGGATCAGGAAATTTACGAGGTATATGGCCGGGCTTATAGGTGGTCCGTAGAATTCCGTGGTGTCCTGAAGACTCTGGGAAACTTGCGACTCCTGCGCGGCCAGCGGACCCGACAGTAGGAAAACCGCGAGGGCCAACATTATTGGGAGTATGGCTACTCTTCGAGTCTGCATAAGCCTCTTCATTTTCACGCGCCATTGTCTATCAGGCCGCGGCTGCAAAGGCAACATCATCGTCGCCGCCGCAAGAGCCGAAGAGTCTTCCATCGTCGCGATTTGATCCACTACTCATGTCGCTAACCTCCTATTTGTCTCCCCAATCGCCCGGAGATTGGGCGACTTCGCCCGGAACCGCAACGTGGTGTCGATTAGCGGAATGTAAGTTTGTATGGCCCAGCGCTCCCACTGTAATAGGACGCGACTTCGACGAAGTAGTCTTGGCCAGGCTGGGATTCGAACGAAAATGTTAGATCTGCGCCAGGTGCGTTAGCGGCGTTCCAATTCTGAGCTATCGACTTGTCCGATCTAAGTACGCGAATGCTTGGCCGCAACGCCGGGGATAAATTCTCCAGCTGTATCGTGAGATTCTTCTCTTTTACTCCGGAGACCCGGTAGGAGTCCACATCGGTGTTATCCATGATATTTGCTTCGATCATCTGCCCCAGCTTGAGCGGCGTGGCCGCGAACGCGTCGTCGTTGGGTTCGTATTGGTCGTACGCCTTTTGCGGCAGCAGCGAGAGTGCGTACGCACCGGAGGTACCATTGTAATAAGAGGCAACTCCAACGAAATACGTCTTCTCCGATTCCGCCAGGAATGAGAACTCAAAGTTCGCACCAGATGCATTTGCAGTGTCCCAATTCCGCGCGATCGATTTATCTTCGTTGTGCAAAATCAGTGAGGGCCGCAGCGTCGTCGATCGGTTTTCCAAAAGCACAACGATCTTGTCCCGTCGTTTTTTCGCGTCACGATATTGGAACCTGAAAAAGTCCACGTCATCAACGGGGGTGACCTCTCCCACGATAGTCGTACCCATTTCCGCAAGGTTCGCTTGTGGGATCGTGTTGTTCGGCTCCTGCTCGGCTCCGCCTTTGACGGAGGGAGAAGCAGGCCGAGTCTCCACTGCTTTAGCCAGAGTCTTTTCCGTGCTTAGGAGTTTGTTCGTCCCTTCTTTGGCTTCATCAATTTTTTGTTTTGCGAGTTCGGGTTTCTGTTGCTTCTCCGCCGCGTCTGCTTCTTTGATATTGGCGGCCACCTGGATGATTTGAGTTTGGTAGTCCTTCGCGCCGCTTATGCAGGCTTGGAGTTGTTCTGCGTTTAGCGCTCCTGCTTGCTGAAAGGTGCAACAACTCTTGAGATGAATCCCGACCTTTTGTGAGGAATCTGTTAGCTCCTGCACTTTCTGGCTGCCGAGCGCCAGTTTCCCCTTAGTCTGGATGACCTTCAGACTAACCTCCATTATGTCGTCGGTTTGTTGGAAAATGCCGTCGCACCGTGAGCGGCCCAGGCCGCGATAAACGAGCCACATTAGCGTCAGCAAACATACCGTCCCTGCGACAACTATCAGCGGCAGTTGGCTCTTCAAAACATTTCGTTTCGTGCTCACCGCGATCTGCGCCTCGAATGAGCTTTTCCTGCCAAACGCCGTGTTTCTTAGCAAGCGCAAATTTCGGCTGCGATGCGAGCACCCGCTCCGGGAATCGCTGCAGCGAGCGCTAGCCTTGCGACGCTGGGTCGTCGATCTTATATTTAAAAGCCGCGCACTGAGCGCTAGAGTGTTAGGAGGTTATTATGCCAACGACAATTCCTGTTCCCAAAACCAAAAAGACTCCGGTAATACAGGAAGATTTTTTGCCTCTGGAAGGGACGGATCACATCGAGTTTTACGTGGGCAACGCCAAGCAGGCCGCGCATTTTTATCAAAACGCGCTCGGTTTCCAGCCGTTGGCATATAGCGGACCTGAAACCGGCGTGCGGGAACGTGCCAGCTACGTGGTTCGGCAGAACAAGATCACGTTTGTCTTGACCACGCCCCTTCGCGCGAAACACGCAATTTCTGATCACATTCTCAAGCATGGCGACGGCGTGAAAGCGATCGCATTGAAAGTAAAGGATGCGACTTCTGCCTGGAAGGAGACCACGAAGCGCGGAGGCAAAAGTTACATGGAACCGAAAACCCTAGAGGACGAGCATGGCAAAATCGTCCTTAGCGGTATCCATACTTATGGCGAGGTCGTTCACGTGTTTGTCGAGCGCGATGATTACACCGGGCCGTTTATGCCAGGTTTTCGGAGATGGGAGCCGGCCTTTCGTGCTCCGGAAACGGGATTGCAGCACGTCGATCATTGCGTTGGGAACGTTGGATGGAACCAGATGAATCCGTGGGTGAAGTTTTATGAAGATGTGATGGGGTTCCGCAACATCCTGACTTTCGACGACAAAGACATTTCCACGGAATACTCCGCCCTAATGAGCAAGGTGATGAGTAACGGAAACGGGTTTGTGAAATTTCCGATCAACGAGCCCGCGGAAGGCAAAAAGAAATCGCAGGTGGAAGAATATCTCGATTTCTACGACGGCGAAGGCGTGCAGCACATCGCAATGGGAACGAACAACATCATCGAGACGATAACCGCGCTTCAGCAGCGTGGGCTCGAGTTTCTAAAGGTGCCTTCGACGTACTATGACACCTTGCTCGATCGTGTCGGTCACATTGATGAAGAACTGAACGCGCTGAAACAGCTGGGCATTCTCGTCGATCGGGATGATGAAGGTTATCTTCTCCAGATTTTCTCAAAGCCGGTGGAAGATCGTCCGACACTCTTTTTCGAGATTATTCAACGCAAAGGCGCGAAGAGCTTCGGTAAAGGCAATTTCAAAGCGTTATTCGAAGCCATCGAACGCGAGCAAGCCGCGAGAGGAAATTTGTAAAACAGAGGAGGATCAACAATGCCCTATTACCAAAAACTTGG
>JBIOXP010000614.1:0-2236 GCA_044869705.1 Binatia bacterium
TGGTGGCATGATCTTGGGACCGCTCGATACGGCCGCCATCGCCGAGGCGGACGCCCGAACCCTGGGCTCGCAGACCTGGAGTGCTGAACGCGTTTACGAACGTGAGTGGGCAGAGACGCTGCTTCGCACAGCGCTTGATCGGCTGGCCGAGGAATGCGCGTTGGCAGGAAAAGATGAGCTCTTCAAGCAGTTGAACTCACATCTTTCGGTCTCCAGCGAAGCCGCAGTTCCCTACGAGGAAATCTCTCTAAGATTGGGCCGGCCGATCACAACACTGCGCAGCGATGTGGCTCGGATGCGCTGGAGATATCGCACTATTTTGCGGGAGGAAGTCGGTGGCACCGTGGCGAAAGCGTCGGAGGTTGACGCGGAGCTGCGACATCTTTGCGAAGTCCTGGCATCGGATTAGCGAACATTCGGCCCGCGACGCGCGATTTCGGACGCACAAGAACTGGAGAGACAAAATACGGTTCTGGGAGACCTTTGCGCCTTGGCCTTTTTGCGTGAGCCTCTGAGCGGCTCACCGGTGCTTGAGCAAACCGGTGTAGGCGATGCGGACGAATTGCTCCGGCTTCATGAAACCTTTGCCAAGCTTCTCATCAAATTCCTTCGCGGGCGCGGCGGCTACGACTTCGTCCGCCGTCCTGCCCTCGTTCTTCAGTTTCGTGAAGCGCTCGAGCATTGTTTCGAGGAAGGCGAGATAACCGCGCAGATCTTCCGGCGTCGCCAGCGGCCCATGGCCCGGAATGATGCGGGTCTTCGGGGTCGTCATGCCGGAGAGCGTTTTCGTCGCGGCGATCATTCCGCCGAGCCAGCCGCCTGTCGAATAATCGATGAATGGATACCTGCCATTGAAGAACAAATCGCCGGCGTGGATTACATCAGCTTTCTCGAAATGCACAAAGATGTCGCCATCGGTGTGCGCCGGCGGCACCCGTACGAGCCGAATTTCATCACCATTAAGGTGTAAAGTCGTTTCGCCCGCGAAAGTCACGCGCGGCCAGGCACTCGCGGCAGAAGCTGGCACCTTCATGTCCAACGCCTCGATGAATTGATCGGTCGATAGGCGCTTCCGGCAATTCTCATGGGCCATGATCCGTGCGCCGGCCTGCGCGAGGAGGTCGTTTCCGCCCACGTGATCGGGATGCCAATGTGTGTTCACCAGCAGCGCAATGCGGCCGCTCTTCGCAATCTCCGCCGCAGTCCTGGCGGCGAGATTCGGCAGCCCGCTATCGATAACGATCACACCGTCGTCCCCGCCGAGCACGGCGATATTTCTACCTGCGCCGGTAATTAGACTGAACTTCCCGCCGAGGGAATTGGAGACAATCGGGGTCGCAGTGGGAGACGCACTCGGACTGGGACTGACCGCTCGCGCTCCTGGACTAAGAAAACTCAAAGCGCCTGGCAACGCCGCCCCCCCAAGAGTCAGCACGACCGTGCGCAACGCCTCGCGTCGCGTGAAGCCAGAACCTTGGAGGGAAAATGTTTGAGACATCGCGCGGAACGAATTTCATGCAAAGACGCCAAGGCGCAAAGCCCAAAGATTTCTAAGGAAAGGCTGCGGTGTCTTACTTCGTTCACTGCGCCTTCGCGCCTTTTCGTGAAATTCGTTTGCTTGTTCGGCACTTGGCTTTTTACGCGCAGGCTGCTAAGAAGGCATCCGTGGCTAAAAAAGGTTTTTCCTGATGCTGACACAGGAACCCACGATACCAATCTGTCCTGAGTGCGGGACACGGCTGGAGGGAGGATTCTCTCGCAATCTGGGGCGCTGCATGATTTGCCTGCTGCGCGTCGGATTCGACCACGCGGAAGGGCCTAACGAAGCCCCGCTTTCTTCTGTATCGGATCGACTCGGGAATTACAGGATCGAACGTCGCGACGATGGAACACATTGGGAACTGGGCCGAGGCGCGATGGGAGTGACGTATCGAGCGGTTGACACGTCACTCCGACGGCCGGTCGCACTAAAGCTCATCGATTCGGAATGGGTGAAGCGCGGGGCGGAAGCACGCGAACGGTTCATGCGCGAAGCACGCACGGCCGCATCCTTGCGGCATCCAAATGTCGCAACAGTTTACCACTTCGGCATCCGCGAAGAGAACGGGCAATGCTTTTGCGCGATGGAACTCGTGGAAGGCGAAACGCTGGAGACGCGTGTTCGCCGGGCCGGGCCGCTCGACGCACTGACCACGATCGAGATCGCGTTGCAGATCACCAGTGCATTGGCCGAAGC
>JBIOXP010000615.1:0-10283 GCA_044869705.1 Binatia bacterium
TCAAGTTGCCGAGACCGAGAAGAAAAGATAGTGGAATATCGCCGCGGAAGGCGTTTTTCAGTGGACTTTTGATCACTTGATTTTGATCCGGCTGGTAAAAGTAGAGATATTTTCCATCGGCTACGACGAACTGTCCCTTCGGTTCTTCATAGCGCCAGAGCATTTTCCCAGGACGTTTGAACGAGAGCTTTCCATGCGCTTTGAGGCTTCGATTGATATTTTTGACTTCCGTTTCCTGCTCAAAATCGGCGGTGAAATCCGTTGTCGAATCGTAATTTTTCTGCAGACTATCGACGATCGCCTCCGCGCTCTTACCCTCCCCTGCAAGCAATACCTTCGCAGTGAGGCTTAAAGCAGCAAGAAAAAGCGCGCCAGTCAGCCCGATCGCACGGCTAAGGTTCAATCTTTCGCGCATAAACTTCGCGAGGCTTTGCGCCATCGGCAGGGCCAACGACGCGATCTCTTTCCATTTGCTCTATCATCCGAGCCGCACGATTGTAGCCTACCCGTAATCGGCGCTGAATCATAGAGATCGACGCTTGCTGCGTTTCCGTGACGATGGCCACAGCCTGATCGTACATCTCGTCGTATTCATCTTCCGCGGCGGCAGCGGCCTCGGTTTCACGCTTAGCCTCGAGAACTTCAGGCCGATAATGCGGCCGACCCTGCTGCTTGATAAATTTCATTACGCGGCGAACTTCTTGATCGGAAACGAAAGCGCCGTGCACGCGGATCAAACGAGCCGTCCCAGGGGGCAGAAAAAGCAAATCGCCGTTGCCCAAGAGCTTTTCACCGCCCATAGAATCCAGAATGGTTCGTGAATCGACCCTCGAAGTGACCTGAAACGATATTCGAGCTGGAAAGTTCGCCTTGATCAATCCGGTAATAACGTCGACCGACGGTCTTTGCGTCGCGAGGATTAAGTGAATTCCGGCGGCGCGGGCCTTTTGCGCCAACCGGGTGATGTACTCCTCGATATCGCGCCCGACCGTCATCATGAGATCCGCAAGCTCGTCAATAATAATAACGATTCTGGGAAGTCTTTCGTGGACGAGAAGCGCGTCTTGAGACAGATTACCGCCGGGCGTGAGCGCTTCGTCAGCCGACTGTGCTTCGGTGAGGTCAATAACCGCTTTTTTCCCGGCTTCTCTTTCGAGCGTCCGGTTGTAATTGTCTATGTTGCGCGCACCCTTATCTCGCATCAGCCGATAGCGCCGATCCATTTCATCCATCGCCCAGAACAGCGCCGCAGCGGCTTTTTTTGGATCCGTGACGACCGGCACCAAGAGGTGCGGAATTTCCTCATAGACCGTGAGTTCGAGCATCTTGGGATCGACCATGATGAATTTGACGTCCTGCGGGGTCGATTTGAAAAGAATGCTCAGAATCATCGCATTGATCGAAATCGATTTACCGGTTCCTGTCGCGCCCGCGACCAAAAGATGGGGCATCTTGGCAAGATCGGTTGCGAATGGAGTGCCGCCGATGTCCTTACCCAAAGCGAGGCCAATTTTGGAATCCGTGTTACGGTAGGCTTCGCTTTCAATGACTTCGCGAAGATAGACGGTTTCGCGGCGCGGATTCGGAATTTCGATGCCGACCACCGACTCGCCGGGAATAGGCGCCAGAATGCGTACGCTCACGGCGCGCAGCGCCATCGCCAGATCATCGGCAAGCATGACGATGCGCCGAACTTTAACACCCGGGGCCGGCTTGAATTCATACATCGTGATGACCGGGCCAGGACGCACCGCGACCACTTCGCCCTCGACGCCGAAGTCTTCGAGTTTCTTTTGCAAAATAAGTGAATTGGCGTGAAGCGTTTCTTTGTCGATCTTGAATTGCTCACCTTCCGGCGGGTCCAATAGCTCGAGGGGCGGAAGCTTGTATCCCTCGCCGACCTCCGGCAGCTTGAATTGCTCGGGCGGGAGCGGCGGTCTTTTCGCTGATTTTTTCGCGACCGGATCGTCCTTGCTTTCTTCTTTCAGAACAATCGGCGGCGGAACGTAGTCTTTCTTTTCCTTTTTTGTGTTTTCGCCTTTGCGCTTGTCGGATTTTTCTTTGAGTTCCTTCAGCCGGTTGCTCACGGCGGGCACAAACGCTTTCCTGAACTCGACGAAACTTTTCTTGGTATGTCCGAAAAGGTCGAGCAATGAGTGCTGCGTCAGCACCATGACGGATAGGAGCATCGTGAAACCGGCGATCAAAATCGCACTGAGCCTGCCGAAAAGAGGAACCAAAACTCGTTCATTCAGAAAGCCGCCGATAATGCCGCCGGCGTCACGCGCGCTCTCGGTGTCGATCGCCACGCTCAAAATGACCCCGAGGCTTAAGAGCAGAACCGCGTAAGCCAGCCCTTTGGTGAACTGAACGCCAGTATAGTTCGTGCGAAACATTCGAATCGCTGCCAGACATAGCAAAATCGGAAATAGATAAGCGGTCATGCCGAGACTTTGTAGCAGGAGATCGGCAAGAAATGCGCCGATGAAGCCTCCCCAGTTATGGGTATTGATGGCCCCGGATGGAGTATTGAGGGAGCGGTCGCTCGGGTCATAGGAGAGCAAACTCAGCGTGATCAGCAAAGCAATGAGGCAAATGACCACGCCCCAAATTTCACGCTGCAGACGATTTTTTTCCGGAGCACTGGACATGGCGGATAACCTCAGGTTTCCATAATGTAAGGGAGCACCACCGGTTGGCGTTCGAGTTTTTTTCGAAAAAAGCGTCGCAATGACTTCCGAACTTCTTCCTTTAACTCCGCCGGATCCGTGCGAGTTTCCCGGTTGCTGGCGGCGAGAGTCTCGAGCACCACCTTCTTGGCATTTTCCAAAACCTCTTCGCTTTCTTCGGCGCCCATGAACCCTCGGGAAATCAAATCGGGACCCGCGACCAGTTCGCCCGACTGCTGATGAATCGCCATCACCACCAACACCATGCCATCTTCCGACAAATGGCGGCGATCACGGATCACGACATCGCCGACATCTCCAACGCTTCTGCCATCGACAAACACTTTGCCCACCTGAACGGGAGAGGTTTTTTGCGCCGACTGCGCGCCGATCTCGAGTACATCTCCGTCTTCCAGAATGAAACAGTTGGACGGCGGGATGCCCACCTCTTGAGCGAGCTGGCGGTGACGCACGAGGTGACGATACTCGCCGTGAATTGGCACAAAATAACGCGGCCGGGTGAGCTGAAGCATGGTCTTTAGCTCTTCCTGACTGGCATGACCTGAAACGTGAATCTCGGAAACCGTCTCGTAATGAACGTCAGCGCCGCGTCGATAGAGATGATTGATCATATTAGAGATAGTTTTCTCGTTCCCGGGAATAAACTTCGAGGAGAGAATCACGGTGTCGCCCGCTTCGAGCTTGATTGTCTTGTGGTCGTCCAAGGCGATCCGATGGAGCACCGAGAGGGGCTCGCCCTGGCTGCCGGTCGTTAAAAAAGCGAGTTGGTCGGCCGGCAAGTCATGCCAGCGCTCGCTTTCGGTTAAAAAATTTCGTGGCAAATGCAAATAACCCAGCTCCGCGGCAACCTGGCAGTTCTGAATCATGCTACGGCCGCTCAAGACCACGCGACGGCCGCAGCGCTCGGCAATATCGATCACCTGTTGAATCCGCGGAATACTCGATGCAAATGTCGAGATCAGCATTTTGCCCGTGCCGTGCTGCATGATCTGCTCGAGATTGCTGCCAACCTCGCGCTCCGACGGCGTGTATCCCGGCCGTTCGACATTGGTCGAATCGGAAAGTAGCAGCAACACGCCCTTTTCGCCGTGGGCGGCGAGTGTTTGAAAATCGAACATCTCGCCTTCCATCGGAGTGTTGTCGATCTTGAAATCGCCCGTATGAATCACCGTGCCCACCGGCGTCTCAATGGCCAGCGCGAGGCAATCCATGAGGCTGTGGGTCACCCGGATGCCTTCGATGCGAAATGGCGCGATATCCCATGGCGCGCCGGCGGTGATTTCCCGAACATCAGCAGTATCGTCGAGCTCGTGTTCGGCGAGCTTTCTGGCTAAGAGGCCGAGGGTGAGCCGCGTGCCGAAGATCGGCACATCAAAATGCTCAAGAATGTAGGGCAAAGCGCCGACATGATCCTCGTGGGCATGGGTGAGGACAATGGCTTTTAATTTGTCGCGCCGCTCCAATAAGTAGCTCACGTCGGGAATCACCAGATCGATTCCAAGCAGGTCGGCAGTCGGGAACATAACACCGCAGTCGACCGCGATGGCGGCATCGCCATGTTCGACGAGCATCATATTGAGACCGAACTCGCCCAAGCCGCCGAGCGGTATTATTTTAAGAGTTTCCATTAGAGGTTCAGTGCCGGCGTTTCTCAAACGCCGGGCTGATACTCGGAATGAACCCGAGTCTTTTCTTCGGCATCAGCAAAGCTTCCGATCGAGCGCAGATGAGCGCCAATTGCTTGACGGACCTGATCCGACAGCGATCGGACACTGCCCGCGCGGAAGGTTTTGGTCATGATCGCCTTTTCGACAATCACTTCAACGTTGCCGGAACGTAAGCGCCAGTCGCCGGAAGGCAAAAGCTGGCCGCTGCCGTTAATTGTAACCGGCACGATATTTTTGCCCGTTTTCAGAGCCAGTAAGAATCCACCCTTTTTAAAAGGTAAGAGCTTCCCGTTAGGGCTGCGCGTGCCTTCTGGAAAAACAACCACTGAAATTCCGGCTGCCATCCGCCGCTTGGCGCGGTCCAGACTCTTCAGCGCATCGCCTGGGTCGCTGCGGTTCACGGTGATATGCTTGGTCGCCCACATCGCCCAGCCAAAAAGCGGCACCCACAAGAGCTCTTTCTTGGCAATCCAACGGAGCTGAAACTGACTCAAGCTTTGAACCAGGACCGGAATATCGATGTTGCTCTGATGGTTCACCATAAAGACGTACTGCTCGCTAGGATCGAGGTTCTCGAGCCCGCGAACCGTCAGCGAAATCCGCGCGATCCGCAGAACCAACCACGTCCAGAGCTGGTTGATGCAATAGACCCGTTTTCCATGCCGGTCGAAAATGCCCAGCAAGATCGTGAGGGTCGTCAAAACAATCGTAATGAATAGAGCAAGCGTGAGCCGGAGGAAATAAAAAATCAAGATTGAAGTCAGCTTCTTCTGCTAAAGGTGTTGGAAAGTGAACAAGTAATATTAGAAGAGGAACTGCGAAAAATCAATGTGACGGCAATCCGGGCGGTCAATATCCAAGGACCTCCGAGTCGAATTGCAGTCGTGGAGCGCGCGCAGAAACAGATATCCACCGTTGCATTAGCCCGCGCGGCGCGCGCGCTCGCGAAGCTGCCAAAACCAGATAATTCGTTGTTGACTCCGTAGGAGGCGGGCGCTAAGTTGGCTCAGCTTTCGCGCCGGTCAAAGGCTCCGGCAGGTGGAGATTCACATGTCCGTGAACAAAGTCATTTTGGTTGGCAATCTGGGCAAAGACCCCGAAGTCCGTTACACACAAACCGGTAGCGCTGTGGCGAATTTTTCGATCGCGACCTCCGAGCAATGGAACGACCGTGACGGTAAGCGCCAGGAACGAACCGAATGGCACAACATCGTAGTCTGGGGCAAGCAAGCCGAGTCGTGCGGTCAGTATCTCGCGAAGGGCCGGCAGGTTTATGTTGAAGGAAGTATTCGGACCCGCAGCTATGACGATAAGAGCGGCACGAAGCGCTACGTGACGGAGATTGTCGCCCAGCGCATTCAATTTCTTGGCGGGGGCGGGGGAACTCGGCTGTCGTCGCAGGTGGACGCGGATCCCGCAGACGAGAGCACGATCGGCGGCCAGCCGCCAATAGATGACGATATTCCGTTTTGACCTTCCTGAGTTTCGAATCCGAAATTTTTGGAGCGCGTTCGGGTATGGGGCTTTGTTCATACCGATACTCGTCACGAAATACCGTGGGCGATCACGATGGAAAACCTACCTCTTCAGAACATTGACCTCGATGTTGCTCTCAGAAAAATCGTCGAAGGTACCGCCACCGAAACGGGCGAACGGTTTTTCCAGGCGCTGGTAAAGAACCTTGCAGCCGCTTTAAATACCCACGGCGCGTGGGTAACGGAGTATTTTCCCGAAGCACGGCGTCTAAGGGCGCTGGCTTTTTGGATGGGCGACCAGTGGCTCAGGGATTGGGAGATGGTGATCAATGGAACCCCTTGTGAGCGAGTCATAAACGAGCGCTGTTTCATCCATATTCCCGACAACCTCCTCGATATTTACGCTGACGATCCGGACGTTAAAGCCGTAGGCGCGGCGAGCTACATGGGCATGCCATTGCTGGATCTGGATGGCAAGATTCTCGGCCATCTCGCGGTTCTCGACCTCCGGCCCATGCCTCCGGAGCCCAGGGCGCAAGCTCTTTTTCAAATTTTTGCCGCACGGGCAGCAGCCGAATTGCGCCGCATGCGGGCGGAAGCTCAGGTGCGCGAGCGCGAGCACAAACTGAATCGGCTGCTTGGAAGCGCGATGGACGCGATCATCGAGCTCGATCAGCATCTCAAGATCAATCAGGTTAATCCGGCGGCCGAAAAAGTTCTTGGCGCTCCCGCTATGGTCTTGACCGGGGAGATCTTCACTCACTTTCTTGCGCCGGATTCCCGTGAGAAGCTCGCGCGCCTGATCATCGATCTCGATACCCGTCCGGAAGGGCAGCGCTCAGTTTGGATCGGCGGCGGGTTGACGGCAACGGCGCGCAGCGGCGAAAGTTTCGAGGCCGAAGCCACGCTGTCGCGCTTTGATGTGGAGCGCGAGCCCTTCTACACTTTGGTGCTGAGAAACGTTAACGCGCGCCTGGAAGCCGAGCGCAAGATCGAATCCTTAACTGTCGAGGCCGAATACTTGCGCGAAGAATTGAATCAGCTGATCGGCGCCGATGAGATCATTGGCGGGAGTGAAGCGCTACTCAGGGTTCTGAACGACGTCAAGGAGGTGGCCGGAACCGATGCCACCGTGCTGATCTCAGGAGAGACCGGCACCGGGAAGGAATTGATTGCCCGGGCAATTCACCTGGCGAGCACGCGCCGTGCGAAGCCGCTGATCAAAGTCAATTGCGCGGCGGTTCCCGCGATGCTCATGGAAAGCGAGTTTTTCGGTCATGAGCAGGGCGCGTTTACCGGCGCGACCAAGAAACGGGACGGCCGTTTCGCCCTGGCGCACGGCGGCTCTATCTTCCTGGACGAAATAGGAGAATTGCCCATCGATCTACAACCCAAGCTTCTGCGCGTCATTCAAGAAGGAGAATTCGAGCCGGTCGGCAGCTCGCAAACACGCAAAGTCGATGTTCGTTTAATCGCCGCGACCAATCGCGACCTCGAGAAGTTGGTCCGTGACGGCCACTTTCGCGAGGATCTGTTCTATCGCTTGAACGTTTACCCGATCCAACTCCCACCGCTCCGCGAGCGCCGGAATGATATCGCTCTACTCGCCACGGCCTTCGCGCGAAAGTTCGCTCGCCGGATGGGGCGGCGGTTCGAATCACTATCCGACGACTGTGTGAGACGCCTGCAAGCATATAATTGGCCGGGGAACGTACGGGAACTGCAGAACATCGTCGAACGGGCGGTAATTACGTCGCGTGACGGCCGCCTTAACCTTGACCGCGCCTTGCCCGAGAGCGTCAACGCGATGGCGACCGCGCTCGCGGCCGACAATTCGATCGTCCAACGCGTTCGCACCGCCAAAGAGCTTGAAGAGCTGGAGCGCAATAACATCATCGCTGCCCTCAAGGTCGCCGAATGGAAAATTGCTGGAGAAAAAGGCGCGGCGCAGCTTCTGGGCGTCAAACCCACGACGCTCAGTTCGCGCATGAAAGCGCTCAACATCGAGCGGAAACGCTCACTTTAATTCTCGCGAAATCTTGGGTTTGACCCTGCCGAAATCTCGTCGCTTACGAATACTCGTGACCGGCTTCTGACTTTCGCCACGCCTAAGTGGCTGGATTTTCGATCGATGAGCTAGTCCCCGTCGCTGGCATAGTTCCAGCACTATGAGCGGGACAGGCAGCGACGAACAGCAAATAAATTCCAGGAGGGACCGATCATGAAAAACAATTACAGCTATCAGGCCGCGCTCGAGGCATCGGAGCGGATCGGCTGGAGGGTGGAAGACATTATCGGTGGCGAGAAGCGGCTCGATTTCACCAAACCCTTCATGCCGGAATCGCTGGCTCAGGTAAAGCAGCTTTCTTTTCTTACACCGGACGAGCAGCGAACTCTGAATCAAATTCGCGGATATGAGTACTTGGCCATGTTTGGGTTGGTCGAAGAGTTCATCCTTCCCTACGTGGTTGATCATGCGCGACTGCAGCTTTCGGGAGACGACTACCGTATCCGCGCCCTACTCCAGTTTGCCGGCGAGGAGGCAAAGCACATTCATCTGTTCAAGCGCTTCCGCGAGGAGTTTCACGCCGGTTTCGGCATCAAGTGTGACTTCATCGGTCCCGCAGAGGATGTGAAGCGGTTTGTCTTGTCGCACAGCCCCTTGGGAGTTGGCCTGGCGATTCTGCACATCGAATGGATCACGCTCAGGCACTACATCGAAGGCGTGAAGGACAATCAAGATCTTGATCCGCAGTTCAAGAGCCTGTTAAAGCATCACTGGCTGGAAGAATCACAACACACGAAGCTCGATACCTTGATCGTGGAGGCGGTTGCGGCTGATTGTAGCCATCAGGAGATCGATCAGGCTTTTCAGGAATACGCCGCAATCGGCGCTTTTCTCGACAACGGGATCAAGCAGCAAACAGAGTTCAACGTCGCAAGCTTTGTCCAAGCGACAGGAAGAAAGTTATCCAAAAGCGAGCGCGAGGCGATCATCGCCGCGGTGCTCAAAGGAATGCGTTGGACGTATCTCGGCACAGGCATGACGCATCCAAATTTTCTTGCCACAGTCGAAGAGATCTCGCCAGAGGGGAAGAAGGAGATCGATCGAATGGCACCAATGTTTTCTTGAGCAGTGATGCAATTAGAAAAATTAGCGGAGAAGCGAGCGAAAGGACCGTTCATTCCGGTGACAAAATTTACCAGGAGACAAATATCATGACGACGCAAATATCGAAGGAAAAACTCGGAGGGGTCATTAAAGGGAACCTAGTCGTTCCCGCTGATCGCGGTTACGAGGAGGCCCGCCAGATCTGGAACGCGATGATCGATCGCCGCCCGGCGATGATGGTGCAGTGCGCCGATGCCAATGATGTAGCGCCGGCAATCGAGTTCGCGCGGCGGAACAAACTCGAAATTTCGATTAGGGGCGGCGGACACAACATCGCCGGCAGCTCGCTTTGTGACGGTGGCCTTACGATCGACTTTTCAAAGATGAAGGGCGTCCGGGTCGATGCCGCAAGCCGGCGTGCCTATGTCGAACCTGGAGCGACGCTTGCGGATCTCGACGAGGCGACCGTGGCGCATGGTCTTGCGACGCCGGTTGGAATCAATTCGACCACCGGCATCGCCGGGCTGACTCTCGGTGGGGGCTTTGGCTGGCTTACTCGCAAATACGGCATGACGATCGACAATCTTATTTCCGTCGACATGATTACGGCGGAGGGTAAGAAAATCCGAGCGAGCGCGGTCGAGAACCACGATCTCTTCTGGGCGATCCGCGGTGGAGGCGGCAATTTTGGTGTGGTGACGCGTTTTGAATTCGAACTTTTTCCGGTTGGTCCGGAGATATTTGCCGGCTTAATGGTTTTTCCGTTCAGCCAGGCGCGCCAAATTTTGAGAAAGTACCGCGAGTTCGTAAAGTCTGCGCCTGAAGAGCTCAACGTTTGGGTGGTGCTGCGCAAGGCGCCGCCGCTGCCCTTCCTTCCGGAAAGCGTCCACGGGAAGGAAGTCCTGGTACTGCCGAATTTTTATTGTGGTCCGATCTCGGCAGCCGAGAAGCTCATCGCTCCATTGCGTGATTTCGGCTCAGCTCACGGCGAGCATTTGGGTCCTCAGCCCTATGTCCAGTGGCAGAAGGCTTTCGATCCATTGCTCACGCCCGGCGCAAGAAATTACTGGAAGTCGCACAATTTCACTGAGCTCGCTGACGGCGCGCTGGATGCCATCATCGAGTTTGCCGGCAAGCTGCCGTCTCCACAGTGTGAAATTTTTATCGGTCTCATTGCCGGCGCACCCAACCGAGTCGCATCCGACGCTATGGCGTACGGGCATCGCGACGCGAAGTTTGTTTTAAACGTGCACGGCCGGTGGGATGAAGCGAAGGATGATCGGAAGTGCATCGATTGGGCGCGAGATTTCTTCAAAGCCAGCGAGCCTTATGCTTCGGC
>JBIOXP010000616.1:0-3724 GCA_044869705.1 Binatia bacterium
CGATTCGGATGAAATCAGACGTGGTTTATTGGCCGAGCGAGCAAACCGAAGAAAAATATTGTGTTCAGCCCGGCACGTGGTGCGGCTTGGTGATGGTGTTCAGCGTGCGCAACGGCGAACCGCTGGCAATCATCAACGACGGCCTGATCCAACACATGCGCGTCGGCGGCTGCGCGGGCTTGGGAGCGAAATACCTCGCGCGGCAGGATGCGTGCGACGTCGGGATTTTCGGCTCCGGCGGCATGGCGCGGAGCTACTTGGAAGCGTTCTCAGAGGTACGCAACGTCAAACACGTGAGAGTCTACAGCCCGACGAAGGGCAATCGCGAAAAATTCGCCAGAGAAATGACCGGTAAGCTCGACATTGACGTGGTTGCAGTAGACACGCCGGAAAAAGTCGTCCGCGACGCCGATATCGTGGCGACCTGCACGGATGCGACTCAGACCGTGTTCGACAATCCTGAATGGTTGAAGGAAGGCGCACATATCACGTCTGTGCGCGCGTGCGAGATCGGCCCGCGGGTGATCAAGCGCTGCGACCTCTCGGTGAAGCTTGGCAGAAATACCGTGGAGGCGATGGACGAGGGCATGATTCGCTTGCACGGCAACGTCGGCTATATCGCCGGGCAACCCGAGGAACGGGCGCGCATTCCCAACCCAAAGGTTGACAACTACAAAGGCGACTACTTCAAATACTTCATGGACGTGCGCGCCGGAAAAGTTCCCGGGCGCACCAGCAATGAACAGGTGACCTACTTCATCAACGCGGGCACTCAGGGATTGCAGTTCGCGGCGTGCGCCGGGAAAATAATCGAGCTCGCGAAGCAGAAGAAAGTCGGCCGCGAGCTGCCGACCGAGTGGTTTTTGCAGGATATCAGAGATTAGTTTCTACTTTTGATCGCTAGTATCCACTTTCAGTTGCTGTGCTCACATATCGAGGCATATAAAACGAACCAGGGCCTCGTGTGAGGTCGCAAAAGTTCGTTGCACAAGTCATTGCTCTCTTTCGTGTCATACCGGGGAAGGCCGGTAGCCAGACGCTTGTGAAATTCCTGGATTGCGGGTCGCGCTCGCCATCGCCCGGAACGACCTTCGAATCATGCGCGAACTTTGGTGCCAGTACACTAGAGACTGGAGAGCAAAAATTACTAATAGCCCAGTTCTTCGATTTCCTCCTCGTCCATGCCAAAGTAATGGGCGATTTCGTGAAGCACGGTAAGACGGATTTGCGCACGCAATTCTTCGAGACCTGGAAAATTTTCGCGCAGCGGCTCGGAGAAGATCGTGATTTTATCCGGAAGCAGCGGGGGGTCGAGAGCCGATCGCTCCGGCAACGGCACGCCCTGGTAGATCCCGAACAGAGTATCGCGGCGCGGATCGAGCCCCTCCGCGAGAAGCAAGGCCGCGCCAGGCCGTTTTTCGACCACGAATTCGACATTGCGCAACTGCTTGCGGAACTGATGCGGCAACCGGTCAATGACCCGCGCAACTTCTTTTCTAATTTCGCGATGGTCCAATGGCCTGGATTTTCTCCCAAATATTAGCCTGCCGCAAGTTGGCTAGGTTGGCTGCACGGTCGGCCACCTTGGTAATCCTTTTCTCGTGTGTGAACGGAAGCTCCGGCAACAATTCGGCTACCATCCTGCTAGACGATCTCGATCGCGATTCGCTGCGCGGCGCGGTGCAGTACAGCATCGGTTATTTACAAAAGATTCCAGCGGAACAGATCGTCGGTGAGCAACCGCGCATCTTTACGGCCGGAGAGGTTCTGGCTTCGCTCCGAGAGTTCGATCGACTGCTCGACGACTGGAATTGCCGGCCATGTTTTTCGCGTGAGATGGAGCGCCGCTTCGACCTCCTGCCGTCGAGCACGGATTCGGTCACCCGTGAGGTGCTGTTTACTGGCTACTACCAGCCGGTCATCGATGGTAGTCTCGTCCGCACCGAGAAATTTCGCTATCCGATCTACGCCCGGCCGGCAGATCTCATCATCGCCGAGCAGGTGTCGCTCAAGCCGCAGATCTCGATCGAAAAAGTTGTCGGACGTGCCGAGGGCGAGAACTTCGTGCCTTACTACAATCGACGCGAGATCGATGAAGACAGGCGGCTCGAAGGACGCGGGCTAGAGATCGCGTGGGTTGCCGACCCGATTGAGCTTTTTTTTCTGCAGATTCAGGGCTCGGGTATTATTCGTTTGCCTGACGGCATGCAGTTGAACGTCGGCTACGCCGGGCAAAACGGCTGGCCGTACCGGAGCATTGGACGTTTCCTCATCGATAACGGCAAACTCACCAAAGATGAAATGTCCATGCAGCGGCTGCGCCGTTACTTGCGCGAGAATTCTCAGGAGCAAAATGAGATCTTCAATTACAACCCGAGCTACATTTTTTTTCGACCAAATCCAGCGGGCCCAATGGGCAGCCTCGAGGTGCCGGTGACCGCCGGACGCTCACTGGCAACCGATTCTCGTTTGTTTCCGAAAGGCGCGCTGGTGCTGGTGAGCACGGAAATTCCGGTCGTCAGTGGTGCCGGCGAATTGACCGGGTGGCGCGCCGTGAAGCGCTATATGCTTAATCAGGACACCGGCGGAGCCATTCGCGGTCCGCAAAGAGCCGACATCTACTTCGGAGCCGACGACACGGCCGCGAAGATCGCAGGGTACATGAATCGACCGGGGCGGATCTTTTTCCCGGTGCTCCGTAAGAACAATCAAAGGTTGCCGCGTACGGACGGCTGAACACGTTGAATCCGCTAATATATGCATGGCATGCTTTATTGCCGTGCCGGCTTGAGCCATACTTTTCTGAGCCCCATGCAACGGCATAACGAGACCCAGAGACTTAAATGGGCGTTGGTCATCAGCGGAGTTTATTTTTTTGCCGAGCTGATCGCAGGATTCATGACCAACAGCTTGGCGCTTTTGTCCGACGCCGGCCATATGCTCTCCGACATTGGCGCCTTGAGCCTGAGCCTATTCGCATTTCGCATGGCGCAGCGCCCGGCCACGTTACAGAGCACGTACGGATACCACCGCATCGAAATCCTCGCGGCGTTGTTCAACGGTTTGATGCTCTGGTTGATTGTCGGAATTATCTTTGCTGCGGCATACGGCCGATTTTTCCAGCCGCCGGTGGTCGAGAGCCACGGCATGATGATCGTGGCCGTTGTGGGTTTGTTGGTCAATCTGGCTGCTGCGGCGATCCTGCACGGCGGGCACCGTCACAACTTAAACTTGCGCGGCGCGTTTTTGCACGTGATCAGCGACGCGGTTGGCTCGGTCGGAGCGATCATAGCCGGCTTGGTGATGATGACGACCGGTTGGTATCTGGCCGACCCGCTGATCGGTTTTTTTATCGGCGTGCTGATCCTTTTTTCATCCTGGAGTTTGGTGCGAGACTCACTGAGCGTGCTCATGCAAACCGTGCCTAAAGGGATTCGGCTCGAAGAAGTGCGCGAGACCATCGAAGCGGTCGATGGCGTGAGCGCGGTTCATGATCTGCATATCTGGGCGGTGACGTCGGATATTTTTACCTTGAGCGCGCACGCGGTGGTGACCCGGGGCGGCGATTTTCACGAAGTTCTGAACGGCATCGAGGACACGCTCAAGGAAAGATACAACATCGAGCACGTCACGATTCAGCTGGAAATCGAAAGCCGAGAAGACAAAGAGTTCAAGGCATTTTAGCGGGCGTATACAGATCGTTGCTAATAATTCGAGAACTAGG
>JBIOXP010000617.1:0-3864 GCA_044869705.1 Binatia bacterium
TTGATTCAGTCCGGTAGTCATACAAAAGTGGTTGCGGACCCGAACTTCAACGTGACCCCGGGAATCCAAGCGGACGCGGTGACCGTCAGCAATGATCATTTCACACATAACAATACCGGCGCGGTGACCGGGAATCCGGTGATCCTGCGTGGGATTACATTCAAACAGACGTGGAATCCCATTCGGACCAGCATCAAGGACATCACCATCGTCAATATTCCGAGTCAACGCAGCGCCAATTGGGGAGCCATTGCCAATTCGATTTTCATTTATGAGATGGGGAGCTTGTGCATCGCGCATTTGGGCAATATTGGCCATCTCCTGACTCCGGAGCAAGTCAAGGTCTTGCAACACGTGGACGTAATGATGGTGCCTATCGACGCTATGACCAATCTCGCCTTCGAGGACATCGTCAAAGTGATCGACCAAGTGAAACCGCCCATTGTCATTCCGATGCACTATGATGTGGTGCGGCAGGGCGAACTGTTCGCGACGTTTGCGCGCGATCACTACCCGGTCAAGCGAATTTCACAGTCGCAGCTCACACTCAATCGCGGCATGCTGCCGAAATCCACAGAAGTATATATTCTCCAGCATCCTCGCCCGAGCTTATTTGGCGACTAGACACCGCTCACCATACCGGATGAATGGTGACCGCGCCGGTTGATGTTTACCAACTTTCTCCTATAATGAGCGCATTGTTCGTTTTTGGTGAAAGGGTGAAAATTGGACCCAAGCGATCTTGATTTTTTTCGTCGGCTCTTGAATCAACGGATGAGCGAGCTGCGCTTTGAAGCGGGCAAGACTGTGGAGAACATGGACCAGGACGTGAATTTTCCCGACCCGACCGACCGAGCGTCTCTGGAAGCGAGCCGGAATTCCGTTCTGCGCATTCGCGATCGAGAGCGCAAGCTCATTTTCAAAATTCAGGAAGCGTTACAACGCCTCGAAATCGGCGAGTATGGGATTTGCGAAGAGTGCGGCGAGGAAATCGGCATCGGCCGATTGAAAGCGCGGCCGGTGACGACACTTTGCATTTCTTGCAAATCGAGCCAGGAAATCGAGGAGCGAAAAACGAAGCGAGTGGGTTGAGGCCCGACGAAAGTCTCATGAAGCTTAGAAAAGCTGTCATACCCGTCGCCGGACTTGGCACCCGTTTTCTTCCCGCGACCAAAACGGTCCCAAAGGAATTGTTGCCGATCGTCGACATCCCGTCGATTCAATACGTCGTGCAGGAAGCGGTTGACGCGGGCATCGAAGAGATTATTTTTGTTACCGGTCGTGGCAAAGATGGAATCGAAGACCATTTTGATGAGGCGCCGGAGCTCGAACAAGTGCTCGCGGATCGGGGCAATGACGAAATGGTGAAAATGCTGCGACGTATTGCGGAAATGACCGAAGTTGTTTCCGTTCGGCAGAAAAAACCATTGGGATTGGGACACGCGGTCCTTTGCGCCCGTGATCTCGTCGGCAACGAACCCTTTGCGGTGATGCTGGCGGATGATCTGATCGACAGTGCGACGCCGTGCATTCGCCAACTGCTGGATATTTTTCAGACCAGCAATGAATCCGTCGTGGCGCTGATGGAAGTGCCGCCGACCGAAGTACATCAGTATGGTGTGATCAAAGGGAATCTCGTTAAAAAAGGACTCTACGAGGTCGAAGCGATGGTGGAAAAACCTCCGGCGAGCGAAGCGCCGTCGCGCATGGCAATTATTGGCCGCTACGTGCTGCGTCCAGAAATTTTTCCAATCCTGCAAAACCTCCCCTCCGGCAAGGGCGGCGAGATTCAGCTGACGGACGGTTTGGCTCAGCTTGTGCGCGAGCGGAAAATTTACGGTTGTGAGTTCGACGGTGATCGGTATGATATCGGCGACAAGTTCGGATTCGTTCGCGCTACGGTAGCCTACGCGTTGAAACGGCCAGATCTAAAAGATAAAGTGCTCGAATATTTAAAATCAGCAAAGAACTAAATGGGGCCGTAGCTCAGTTGGGAGAGCGCTAGAATCGCACTCTAGAGGCCGTGGGTTCGACTCCCATCGGCTCCACCAATCGATACAGTGTAAAGAACTCCCCCTTTTCAGCAGTTCATGGGGGAGTTCTCACTGTCAAAACCCTGGATTATCATCAACTCTCGTTTGCCTCAAATTCTTCTAGTAGTTTTTAGCTCATGGTCTCGGCGCGCGGACGGATCTGTTTCTGCCGGACGTATTCTTCATCCGTCGTAATCTGAAATTCGCCTCATGGCGCAGGATACCCTTCCTGGTCGGGTGCCGTGTCGTAATTGCTGGATTCCTCAGCAGTCGCCACGCGCGCCAGTCCTTTTGCCGAAGCATTTTGCGCTCCTCGGGGTGCTACAGCCGTTGCATAGGTGCTCGCCTGCAATTTCCCAAATTCAAAAAAACAAATGACGTGTATGGCCGTCTCGCCCTAGCTGATTCTCACTCCGCTAAATCGTTAAGGCGTTGAGATCTCAAATATCCGCAGTTATTGACTTAGACTTTTCCCTATGAAAATAGGGACGATGTTTCTCGGCCGCGGGCTCGGAGGATAGATGACCAATTGGCTTTGGCTCGGTTCGTCGATGCTGCTTTGCATGCAATGGATAGTCGTGCATTTCTCCGGTGTCGAGCTCCCGCCTCACCTGCAGGCATTAACATCCGGGATCGCGATCTTCGGGGCTGCATTCGCATTATCGTGGGCCGCAGAGCTCTCGCAAAAAGACATTCCACAGGCACTGGCCATAGCTCTGATGGCGCTCATTGCTGTTTTGCCGGAATACGCTGTCGACATGTACTTTGCTTGGACAGCTGGAAAAGATCCCACCTATGCGGCTTTCGCGACCGCCAACATGACGGGCGCGAACCGGTTATTGATCGGCGTCGGATGGGCGGCCGTTGTCTTCACGTATTGGTTTACAACCCATAAAAGAGCCGTCCGTCTTGAGCCAGGACACAAAATCGAGATTTTTTACCTGGGACTCGCGACGCTTTACTCTTTTTTGATTCCTCTGAAAGGGCAACTCGATCTTTCTGATGCTGCCGCGTTAATTTTAGTTTTTATATTTTACATGCGCGCTGCGGCCAAAGCCGACCACGTCGAACCGGAACTCGCGGGTCCTACGGAGATGATCGAGAGTTGGGGTAGCGCTGCACGCCGGGCGATGACCACAATCTTCTTTCTCTTGTCCGGATTTACGATCTTTGTTGCCGCGGAACCCTTTGCCGAAGCACTGCTCGCCACTGGACGACAGTATGGCATTGAAGAATTTGTTCTCGTTCAGTGGCTTGCGCCGCTGGCTTCCGAATCGCCCGAATTCATCGTTGCCGTATTGTTCGCGTTAAAAGCGCAGCCCGGTATCAGTATGGGCGCGTTGTTATCATCGAAGGTGAATCAATGGACATTACTGAACGGCATGATCCCGGTCGCATACGCAATCTCGGCCGGTCAGATTACGGGTATGGCGATGGATTCGCGGCAAAATGAGGAGATGTTTTTGACCGCAGCGCAGTCGATCTTCGCCGTCGCGGTTCTCGCTAACCTGTCGTTTTCACTGCTGGAAGCGACGATGGTTTTCGCACTCTTCTCGACGCAACTGCTATTTACCGATCCGCAGTTCCGCTTTTACTATTCGTTTCTGTACGTCATCCTCGCGGTGGGTTTAGTGGTGCTTAAAAAGGACGCTCGTGCGGGGTTCTGCGGATTGTTCTCGCGCTCTTCTTTGGATCACCCGTAATCGAGAAGAGCTGAGGCATTTCTGCGGGCGAACGGCGCGGCACCGCGTCAATGCTTGACCGCGGCTTTCTCCTCCTTGATGTTTTCGTGGATCAAACGAGGCACGCCCCCGCACGTGAAGCAACGTGG
>JBIOXP010000618.1:0-5495 GCA_044869705.1 Binatia bacterium
TCGCGTGAAACAATTTCTGGAGGCAGTGTGATGTTCAAAGTGGAAGCGAATCTGAAGGAAATCGCTACGAGACAACTCAGCCAGCGTCGGGCGCGCAAAGAAGGCGAGGCGCGCCGGCCGGTGACCACCGTGCATTGCAAGGCGCTGCACGGCCTGCAATTCCGCGCCACGGTGGAGGGCCACAGCTTCATCTCGGATGAAGGCGACGAAGTTGGCGGCCACGATGCCGGGCCGGCGCCGCTCAGGTATTTTCTCGCCGGCATCATGATGTGCCATCAGGTCTGGTGCGTAAAAAGTTCGGCGGTGGCTGACGTGAAGCTCGATCGGTTGGAGGGCGAGATCTCCGGATTTATCGAAGCCGGCGATGGCGACGCTGAGAAAGAAGTCGAGCGCGGTTTCGATCTAATCAAATATAAGGTGACGATCGAAAGCCCAGATAGCGCCGACGCGGTTCGGTCGATCGTCGATGCGGCGACGCGCCGCTGTCCGTCTTTCGTTTCGGCGGCGCGCAGCATTCCGATCGAGTTGGCCATCGTGCACAACGGCCAGAATCGCGGCGCCAACACCTACGACAGGAGAAAAAAGTGATTTTCTCGGACCTGAGGCACTACGTCTCGACCTTGGAAAAGATCGGCCACCTGCAGGTGATCGAAGGGGCGAGTTGCGAGCTCGAAATCGGCGCGATCACGGAAATGGCAACCGCGCGCCCCAACTCGCCGGCGGTTTTGTTCGATTCGATCCAGGGCCACAAAAAAGGCTTTCGCGTGCTGACGAATTTTCTCTCGCACCGGACGCGCGAGCGAATGGTTTACGGTGTCGATGAAAACTTGAGCGATTCCGAAGCGGTGAAATTCTGGAAGAACAAACTAAAGACGGTCGCGCCCATCGATCCGAAAGAAGTCGAAAGCGGTCCGGTGAAAGAAAACGTCATGGTCGGGGATCGGGTCGACCTCACAAAATTCCCCTGGCCGCGCTGGCACCAGCGTGACGGCGGGCCCTATCTCTGCGCCACCGCCGCGATCACCCGCGATCCAGATTCCGGCTACATCAATGTCGGCTCCTATCGCTACATGCTGCTCGGCAACAACACCATCGTCGCGCATATCGGCTCGGGACATCACGGCGACGTGATCCGAAAGAAATATTGGGCCAAGGGCAAATCATGTCCTACGGCGATTTCACTCGGACAAGATCCGGTGCTGTTCGAGACCGCCGGGACGAATTTGAGCTGGGGCGCATCCGAATACGGCTTTGCCGGCTGGATGCGCGGCGCGCCTGTCGAGGTAACCAAGGGTGTCGCAACGGATTTGCCGATTCCCGCATCGGCCGAGGTCGTCCTCGAAGGCGAAATGCTGCCGCCCGAAGAAGGCACGCAGATCGAAGGGCCGTTCGGCGAAATGTCCGGTTACTACGGCGGCGGCGCGCGTCCGGCGCCGATCACGGTGATCAAAAGCGTGCTCTATCGTAACGATCCGATCATTCTCGGCTCGCCGCCGTTTCTCGGCACGAGCCGCGGCATTCTCTCCTCGCGCGGGATTCTGATCTGGAACGAGCTCGAAGCGCTGGGCATTCCCAACATTATCGGCGTCAATTATTCCTGGGGCATGACGATCATCGCGATCAAGCAGGCGTATCCCGGCCATGCCATGCGCGCGGCGCACGGCGCGTTGGGCGGCACGGCGGGCTATCACGGACGCTTCGTCATCGTCGTCGACGATGATATTGATCCGTTCGATCTCGACGATGTCATGTGGGCGTTGGCGACGCGCTGCGACCCGGAAACTTCGCTCGATGTGTGCCGGCGCATCTGGAGCTACAAAATCGATCCACGCCTGCCTAAAAATAAGAAAGAAGCAGGCGACTATACTGGCGCGGTGGCGATCATCGACGCCTGCCGGCCGTACCACTGGATCGACGAGTTCCCGCGCACCACCAAGATCAGCGAGGAATTGCTGAAGGCGACGGAAGAAAAATGGGGGAAATATTTTAAGGAATAACACACCCCAAACCACAGAAACCAGAGAACACAGAGGTATGGTAGGGGCGGCGATTCATCGCGCCTGTGTGAACGGTTACGCAACGCAGCTGCACGTAAAAAGGGCGACCGCCGGTCGCCCCTACACGATCAAACAAATTTTCTGAAGAAATTAGCAGGAGGTAAATTATGTCCGCCGATCGATATGGAATCCCATCGACGAAGATTATCGAGTTGATGAAAAATCTACAGGTGCCGTTCCGCAACGTCGGACCGCAGCACAAGATTATGGTTATGACCGACACCGCCATGGATCCGCTGGTGTGGCAGGCGGTGATGGCCGTGCTGCACGAGAGAGGCGCGCAGGCGATGCTGACCATGTTTCCGCCGCTGCCCTATCATTGCGCGGATCCGCTGTCGATGGCGATTGGCGCAGCCAAGGAGTCCGACCTGGTGGTTGCGTTGACCACGACCTGCATGAACAGCGGCACTCCGGGATTGCGCGAGATTCGCGACACCGGCAAAACCGGCATTCTCCTGATGGAAGAATCGACCGTGGAGATTCTCACAGAAGGCGGCGGAAGAACGACGCTCGAAGATATGGAGGAGATCAGCGACATCTGCCGGCGCATTGGCGAGGTTTACGACAAAGGCAAAAAGATTCACATCACGTCGGATTCGGGCAGCGACTTCAGCGCCGACATTTCCGGTTATCCGGCAAACTATCATGCCGAGCGTTGGTCGGAATTCCCGGGCCGGATCAGCAAGAAGACCGGCCGTCTCACCGGCGGCACCTGGCCTTGGGGCGAGATTCACGTCGAGCCCGTGCCTGGCACAGCCAACGGCACGATCGTGTGGGACACCACAGCGCACGTGCCGCACGGCCGCTGGAAAGATCCGGTTCAGCTCGTGATCAAAGACGGCTGGGTCAAAGGCATCGAGGGCAAAAACGAAGCGGCGTACATCCGCGATTACCTCAAGAAAAACGGCGACGAGAATTCCTGGGGCGTCGGCGGCGAAGCGGCAATCGGCACCAACAAGAATTGCCCGGCGGGCACGTTCAACATGCGCAGCGAGAAAAAGCGCCTGGGCGCCATGCACTTCGGCATCGGCCATGGCGCCGACCGTCACAAGGTGAACAGCAAATTGCGACTGGAAGGCATCGTTGATCGCGTGACCGTGGTGGTCGACGACAAGACCGTGGTCTGCGACAACGGCCAGATCAAAGTCTGAGAGATCGAGATGCTTCGCTTACGCTCAGGATGACAGGCAAGCGTGTCATAGTGTCATTCTGAGCGAAGCGAAGAATCTTTCTCCAAATAGCATAAGGTAAAGCGTCAAGAGATAAGAAGATTTATGGATTTTCCGATCAATGCGCCTATCGGCGAGCGCGTCAGGAGAAAAGAAACCGAGCGTTTCATTACCGGCACAGGGCGTTACGTCGACGATCTGCTGCCGGCCGGCACCTTGCACGTTTCCTTCGTGCGTAGTTCCTGCGCGCACGCGAAAATAAAATCCATCGATGTCGACGCGGCGCGCTCCATGCCCGGCGTGCACGCGGTGTTCACCGGGAAGGAGATCGCGCAGCAGGTCAAACCGCTGCGAGTTGGCGGCAGTTCGGTGCTGCGCCCGGTGAAGCTCTATCCGCTCGCCGTGGAAAAGGTTCGCTACTTCGGCGAGCCGCTGGCGGCGGTGGTGGCGGACAACCGCTATGTTGCCGAGGACGCCGCAGAAGCGGTGCAGGTGGAATACGAATTATTGCCCGCGGTGATCGACCCGGAAGCGGCGATGGAGCCTGGCGCTCCGTCCGTGCACGAAGAGGCCGGCAGCAACGTGGTTTACAAATATCATTTCGCCACCGACGGCATCGATAAAGTTTTTCAGGACGCCGAAATAGTGATTAAAGAGCGGATCCGTAGCCATCGCATCACCGCCTGTCCCATCGAGCCGCGCGCCTATCTCGCCCACTATAATAAGGAGGAGGACAGCCTGACCATGTGGTCGGCAACGGCGAATCCGCATTCGCTGCGCGGGCGCATCGCCGACATGCTGAGTTTTCCCGAGGGCAAGATTCGCGTGATCGCGCCGGACGTCGGTGGATCGTTCGGGGTGAAGATTCAAACCTACCAGGAAGAACTGCTGCTGCCTTATCTTTCGCGCGAGCTTGGCCGGCCGATCAAATGGTGCGAGACGCGAGTCGAGCACATGCGCAACGGCCGGCACGGGCGCGATCAGATTCACTACATCGAACTGGCGCTAAAAAAAGACGGCACCATGCTCGGCATCCGCGACAAGATCATCGCCGACATGGGCTCGACCTACACCGTGGATCACTCGATTCAGGCGGCGGCGCTGTATATGACCGGCGTGTATCAGATCCAAAGCTATGCCGTCGATGCGTTCGGAATTTCCACCAACAAGACCACCCACGGGTCGCTGCGCGGCATCGGCAAAGCGGACGCTTCCTATATCCTCGAACGGCTGGTGGACATTGCCGCGCGCGAGTTGAAGATCGATCCCATCGACATTCGCATGAAAAACTTCATCCCCGCGGATGCCTTTCCCTATCGCAACGCCACCGGCGCGCTCTACGACAGCGGCCAGTATCATCTGGCGATGAAACGCACGGCCGAGATCGCCGGCTATGCGCAACTGCGCAAGGAGCAGGCGGAGCTGCGCAAAAAAGGAATCTATCGCGGCATCGGCGTGGCACTGGTGATGGAGCCGACCAGCTCGAGCCGCATTCACGCCACCGGCGGCTATGCTTCCTGCCGCCTGCGCGTCGACCCGTCGGGCGCGGCGACGGTCTTTTCCAGCATGGGCGAGCAGGGCCAGGGACACGAAACCACGATCGCTCAGATCGTCGCCAGCCAGACCGGCGTTCCTTTCGACAAGATCACGGTGATTCACGGCGACACGTTGCCGACGCCGTACGGCTTTGGTACCGGCAGCAGCCGCTCGTCGGTGGTTTTGATGCCGTCGGCCTGGGTGGCCGGCAAACTCTTGCGCGACAAGATTCTCGGCATTGGCGGACGCCTCTTGGGCCTGGCACCGGATCGATTGGAGATCGGCGACGGAAAAGTCTATGCGAAGGAAAATAAGGAAAAATCCGTGGCGGTGATGGAGATCGTGCGCACCGCCTACGGCGCGATTCATCTGTTGCCGGAAAACATGGAGCCAGGTCTGGAAGTGACCGGCTATTTCATCAATCCCAACATCGACTACACACCGGACGAAAAAGGCAGGATGAATACGTTTTCGAGCTACCCCTACGCGGCGGTGATCGCCGTCGTCGATGTCGACGTCGAGACCGGCATGATCAAGATTGTGCGCTACTGCACGGTGCACGACTGCGGCAACATGATCAATCCGCAGATCGTCGACACTCAGCAGCAGGGCTCGATCATGCAGGGCATCGGCGCGGCGCTTTACGAAGAATTGCGCTACGCCGAAGACGGTCAGCTCATGTCGTCGACCTTTATGGATTACCGGCTGCCGTCAGTAGAGGAAGTGCCGGAGC
>JBIOXP010000619.1:0-5052 GCA_044869705.1 Binatia bacterium
TGAGATTGCAAAAAGTGGAACAAGCTGTCGAAGGCTACGACACTCTCGCCGGCATTTATGAACGAAAAATTTACCCGCGCCCCGATGGCGTCCAAAACGTCATTCGCCTGCTCGGGATAACCAACGAAAAAATTCGCAAGCTAAAAGCCGAAGACTTGGTGGACGACCGGTTCGTGAAAAAACTGGAAAAAGAAGGCCGGTTTTAGATCAACGATGTAGGGGCTCGATCCATCGAGCGCACGGGGAGTAATAAATTGGGCCCCTACGGCATTTCTTCCAGCAATCTGCCGAATCCCTTCACCGGCTGTCTCACATGCAGCCGTTTTTGTACGCTCCATACTCGCGCCGCTACCGGATGAACGACGGGTACCTGGAGGTCTTCCTCGAGCAAGTGAATAATATCCAGACAACGCCAGCCGGTGCCGAGCATGTAAACGCCATCGGCTCCGGGATTCTTTAAAAAAGCTCGGTGGGTGTGCGCGTAGATCTCGGTTGAAGCCAGCCGGCCGACATCGGCGAACGCCACTTCCATTCCTTCCATCGCTAACACTTCGAATCCAGCCTCCTGGAAATAACGCGTAAACATGTCGTTGATGCTGCCGGTGAAATACGTGACGCCGACGAATTTCTTGATGCCGAGCGCGTGTAATGCCTCGACCTGGGTCTGTGCGGCAGTGACGATCGGCGTTTTGAGTTCCGCCTCCCACTCCTTGACGATCGTCGACTCGCCCTGATAGCCGTGCACCATGAACGGCGGCGCACCCTCCGGGTGGATCAAGTCCACGCCCTCTTTCGCCAGCTCCGCCACTTTCTCATGCACGGCGTTGAGCGCGGCGCGAAACTCATCTTCGCTGCCGCGTTGAAAGTTCAGGTAAACCGGCACGACGCCGATGCCTTCAGGCAAGAGCCGGATAAATTCTTCCAGCGACCCTGGCCGATGCGTCGGCTTGACGCAACCCACCACGCCGCGCCAACTGGCAAAAACCATCAAGAACTCCTTGCATGCGGATTCCGATCGGAATGCGGCACGTTTTTCCGCCAAGGCGCAAAAGTCGTCAAGTTAAAGAGAGTGTTTTTCGAACTTGGCGCGCCTTGCGTCTTTGCGGGAGTTATTTTTCTCCCTGTCGGCGGGTTTACGATCAACGAACGCGCCAGACTACTTGCCAAAAACCTGTGGAAATTTTGTTTTGATCTTGGCGCGATAATCGTCCGGCACTTCCACGACTTTAGGAAACTCGCCGCGCAGTTTTCGGTTATATGGAACACATGCGTCGATCAGAATGCGGTTGTTGAAGTTCCCCGGCAGAAACATCGGATCGCGTCCTGACGACCACGCTTTTTGGACCAGATCGATATCGGTGATTGGATCGAAACGCGTGCCCATTGCCCAGAGCACCTGATCGATATCCGAGCAATCCACGTCATCGTCAACGACTACTGTCCACTTCCCGTTGTAGGCTCCGGCCATGCAGTTCGATGCGACGTGCAGAACGTTACGCGCATGGCCGGGATAACGCTGGCGGATTTGGATTGCGGTAAAGCGCGTGGCCGGCGCGCCTTCGTGATTCCAGACACCGAGAATATCCGGCAATCCACAGGCCTCGAGCGCGTTCCATATTTCCGCGGCGCCGGCGATTCCCTTCAGCAGCCCGGTCTCGTCCACCGGCTTGTGCTGCGGCGCGCAGGTAAGAATCGGGTTGTTTCGATACATGACCGTCTTGACGTTCAGGTAAGGTCGCGGCACCACGTCGTCCGAATAGTAGCCCATCCACTCGCCAAAGGGCCCCTCCGGCTTGGACTGGCCGGGAACAGCCTCGCCTTCGACGACGATTTCCGCATCCGCTGGAATTGGGAAGCCGGTGAACGGAGCCTTAACCACTTCGACAGGCTCGCCGCGAATCCCGCCGGCAAAATCGTATTCGGAAACACCCGAAGGCAGGGGGCTGGCCGAGAGCATGTAAAGCAGAGGATCCTGACCGCACACTATGGCGAATTTGCACGCTTGGCCGCGCTCAAAATATTTGTCGCGGTGAATGCGCCCGTGCTTGCCTTCGGTGATCTGGCAGCCAATGGTTTTTTCGTCGTACACCTCGCACCGGTAGGCGCCGAAGTTATACCACTCCGCGTCCGGATCTTTGGTGATGCACATATCGGCAGTGCCGATGTAGCGATGTGTGTCTGCTTGATGATGAACCGGCACCGGCAATTTGAACACGTCGACTTTGTCGCCTTCCAAAACGTTTTCGAAGATCGGTCCGGTCTTGACCATCTTGGGCTTGATCAGTTTCATATCGGTCATGACATGATGATATGCCTTGACGATGTCCGCTTTGCGATCATATTCGAGCGGCAATCCGAGGGTCAGCGCAACACGCTTGATGGTGGAAAACTGACCATAGAGTGTCCGATAGCCTTTGGGATAGCCCGGGACTTCGTCGAACAAAATCGCGGGCGCTTTGCCTTTGCCGCCCTCGGTGAGCATCTGAGTGATAGAGCCCATTTCGCGGTCCCAATGGGCGCCGTTGACCTTGAGCAATTCGCCCAGTCTATCGACCTGATCGATCCAATCGCGTAGCCCTCGATAGCTGACCGTGCTCTCTGAAGTGCCAATTCTCTCCGGACGTGCCATGTTTGCCTCCGCCGAATCTATCTAAGGCTTCACCTTACGTTTAGGGTAATAGCTTGTCAACAAAGTTGCGGCTCGTGTAAGCGCAGAGTTGGAATCCCCAGAGCGCCGGTGAGAAGATTCTGATGATTTCGGTCACTCCGCAGCCTCGGGGTTGTCGGAATCCGAGAGGAATGCTATGAAGCGCCAGCTACATAGTTCGTTAAGGGATCGACATGGACACTTCAACTTCGTACGGACAGCAACTTCGTTCCCTCGGCCAATATCTCGAAGCACAACGCATTAACATCTTCGAGTTGACCTGCCGCGGCGAGCGCTTTGTCGTCAAAGGCGAGCCGGAAAAGGAGACCTCGCTCCTGGCCGCCCTTCGGCAGTGGCAGCAGCGACGACGCAGCGATGGATTGAATGCGTCGTTGACCTTTACCCGAAACGATCTCGATCAACTGGAGCGGCAAGGACGAGCCCAGCGTAAACAGTCCAATCGGCTTCCGGATTTTTATCGGCTGCCGAACGCTCTCCGTACCGTGGGACAATATCTCGAACTGAAAGGCGCCGAGCTTCTGGAACTACAAAAGCGCCAGCTCAGTTTGACTGTTCTATCGCGCAATAAAGATGGCCATCCGCAAATGGAAGAGCGCAGCCTCGCGTCTTTTTACGATCTGTTTCTGAAACTGCACGATAAACGCGGCAAGACGCCGGCGCGGTAAATGACTCGAGCCCTCTCAAAGCGGTCTTTCGACTTCGCTCACGATAAACTCCGGCAAGAAATCTTTCTTTTTATGTAACTGACGATGCAAGATCTCTTATTACATTCGAGATGGCAAACTACCGGCAAGATGAGCTTTCAGACGGTCTGGCGCTCGAGATCTGACAAAATGAATTTCGCGATGCCGGCCGATCGACAATAGCGCTAGAACCGGAATCGATTCCACGATATTCCTAAGCTAGTGAATTATACACTGCGCGAATTGATGGTCGCCGCGGCGGCGCGGGAGATCCGCGACGATGACAGAGTCTTCGTCGGTATGCGCTTACCGCTGCTCGGCTTCGCTGTCGCGAAGGAGATTCATGCGCCCAACGCTATCGGCGTTTTCGAAAACGGCGTGATCCGCGACTGGCCGGCCCTCGAATCTATTTTCACAATGAGCGACCCACCGAACATCGCGCGTGCCCTTTCATGCTCGAGCCTTAACGATGTGATGTACCTGTTGCAAACGCGCCGCATCGATATCGGCTTTATCGGCGGCGCCGAAATCGACCGTTTCGGCAATCTCAACACGCACTGGGTAGAGGAGAACGGCAAGCGCATTCGTCTGCCCGGCAGCGGCGGCGCCGCGGATATCGCGACAATGGCAAAGCGCTGCATCATCATTATGAATCACGAAACAAGACGCTTTACGCCGAAGGTGCGATTTATCACTTCGCTTGGCTTTGGCGACGGCGGCACTTGGCGCTAGCGGCGAAATCTTGCCGGCGGCGGTCCGAGCCGGGTCATCACAAGCATGGGAACCTTTTCATTCGATTCCACCAGCCGCGAAATGACGCTCAGCAGTCATCATCCCGGAATTACGGTCGAGCAGATAAAGAATCAAACCGGCTGGCCGTTGCGTATCGCGGACGACGTTCGTGAAACCAGGCCGCCTACCGACCAAGAGCTGGCCGCCGTCAGGAAGTATGATCCCAAACGGATTTGGACTTCTTAACAGCAGTACGGCGAGCTTCCTTGCTTCAGTTTGTCACGTTTCGAGCGTCACCGACTCGATCACCACAGCTGTCTCGGGCACGTCATCATGATGGCCTTTGCGGCCGGTTTTGACTTTTTCGATTCGGTGCACCACTTCCATCCCCTCGATGACCTGGCCGAAAACCGCATAACCAAACTCCGCCGGGGCAGTGCTTCTGTGGTTTAAAAAATCATTGTCCTTGACGTTAATGAAAAACTGAGAGGTCGCGCTATCGACCACATTCGTGCGCGCCATGGCGATTGTGCCGATTTTATTTTTCAATCCGTTTGCCGCTTCATTTTTGATCGGGGCTTTGCCCTTTTTCTCACTCATCTGCGCATCCATGCCGCCGCCCTGAATCATAAAGCCGGGGATCACGCGATGAAAAATCAGCCCGTCGTAGTGGCCGGCGCTGACGTATTCCAAAAAGTTCTTCGTCGTAATCGGTGCTCGCTCTCGATCGAGCTCAATGCGTATCTTGCCCATGCTCGTCGTCATGGCGAGCACTGGATTTTTTTCCGCCATCCTGTCCTCCTTTTCGGCTCTTTATGAATAGCATCTTTTTCCCATAAGCAACATTGACTGCCGCGGCGGTTCTCTTCGGCTGGGACCGGCCATGCGGCAGATTGTCGCTTTGGCCACTCTCCCGTCGGTGGAATTATCGTCGCGCTTGCGCTATGGATACGACTACGAGTTAAAGAA